>VSOD01000079.1 GCA_009774655.1 Lachnospiraceae bacterium | reverse complement strand
CGGCCTTGCAGGAGCTACCGTATATGGCTTCTGCAAGAGCCGGAAACAGAAATTTGTTATGTCGTTTACTATAAGTACAAGAATGGAGCATGATGGAGGTTTACTATGATCATACTGGTAATTTTAATTCCCATAATCGCAGGCGCGCTGGTGCCGATGCTTTCTTTTAAAAAGCGTTGGCATATGGAAGTCTTTCTGGAAAGCGCCGTCATTTTAAACAGCATTCTGGTATGGTATCTGCTGCTGCACCACTCCGACAGCACCTTTCTGCTGGCGCATTTTACAGGTGATCTTTCCATCTGTTTCAAGGTGGACGGCATGGGTATAGTATTTGCCGGGCTTGTCTCCGCGCTGTGGCCCTTCGCTACTCTGTACGCCTTTGAGTATATGACAAAAGAAGAGCATGAGAAGATCTTTTTCCTCTTCTACACGATGACTTACGGCATTACGCTGGGTATCGCGCTTTCGGCGAACTTGCTGACCATGTACTTCTTCTACGAACTGCTGACGCTGGTGACGGTGCCGCTTGTCATGCACACACTGACAAGAGAGGCCATTCTGGCCAGCCGAAAATACCTGTACTATTCGCTGGGCGGCGCGGCTTTTGCTTTTATCGGCCTGATCATGATCATTATCTACGGCACTACCACCGATTTTATTCTGGGCGGCGTGCTTGACCTGACTAAGATCGGCGGCCGCACCAACGTCCTGCTGTTCGTCTATGTGATGGCTTTTCTGGGATTCGGCGTCAAGGCTGCCGTATTCCCTTTTAATTCCTGGCTGCCGCAGGCGGGTGTGGCTCCTACCCCGGTCACGGCGCTTTTGCACGCTGTTGCCGTGGTCAAATCGGGTGCTTTTGCCATTATCCGGCTGACCTATTACAGTTTCGGCGTGGACTTCCTGAAAGGCACCTGGGCGCAGACCACCGTCATGCTGGTGGTCATGTTTACCATCGTGTACGGCTGCAGCCGGGCCGTCAAGGAGACCCACCTGAAAAGGCGGCTGGCCTATTCCACCATCAGCAACCTGTCCTACATCCTGTTCGGCGTCACCATCATGACACCCTTAGGGCTGGTGGGCGCGCTGACCCATTTGATCTTCCATGCGGTGATCAAGATCTGCTCCTTCTTCTGTGCGGGAGCCATCATCCACCAGACAGAGAGGCAGTACGTACATGAACTGGACGGCATGGGGTACAGGATGCCCTGCATATTCGGCATCTTCACCGTATCTGCGCTGGCGCTGATGGGAGTACCGGGACTGGCCGGCTTTATCAGCAAGTGGAATCTGGCTTCCGCTGCCGCAGACAGCGGCAATCCGGTGGCTTACTTCGGGATTGCCTGTCTGTTAATATCTGCTCTGCTGACTGCCATCTACATGCTGACCATTGTGGTGCGGGCCTTTTTCCCCGGGAAGGATTTCGACGATTCTTCCATAAAGGAGTTCAAAGATCCTAACTGGAAAATGCTCCTGCCGCTGTTTGTATTTGTATTTTTTATCATTGCATTCGGATTGTATTCCCAGCCGCTCACGGATTTCTTCCGGGATGTGGCGACCGGATTGTATACGGTCTAAGGAACCGCAGGAATTTTGATCATAGAACGCAGCGTTTTATAGATTCATATAGATTCAGAAAGGCATTTTATTATGAGCACAACAATCAATCTTCTTCTCTATACCGCAGTCTTCGGCCCCATGGCCGCCGGGATCCTCAGCTATCTGCTGGGCCGCTTCCAAAAAGACCTGCGCAGCCGGTTTGCCGATCTGGTGACGGGGCTTACTTTCGGACTCTTCCTGTATCTGTTCTGGCAGATGCTGACGTCTGGGCAGAACGGTTCCTCCATGCTTCCTGTACGGGCAGATATCCCTGAAATCTGCGGCATGGGACTGCATTTTACATTGGACGGCTTCCGTGCCCTGTATGGCATGATCGCTGCTTTCATGTGGTTTATGAGCACCCTTTTTTCCAGGGAATATTTAAGTCATTATCGTAACCGCAACCGCTATTATCTGTTTCTGCTGGTGACGCTGGGGGCGACGGAGGGCGTCTTCCTCTCGGCAGATTTCTATACCACTTTCATCTTCTTCGAGATCATGTCCCTCACCTCTTATGTGTGGGTGGCACACGACGAGAAGCGGGAAGCGCTGCGGGCTGCCGGCACTTACCTCGCCGTGGCAGTGATCGGCGGGCTGGTCATGTTAATGGGCATCTTCCTGCTCTATGACGTGACGGGGACGCTTTTCTTCGACGAATTGACCGGTCTCTACAGCGCTTACGGAACTGCTGCCAACGGCCTGCAGACCGCAGCTGTCACACAAAAATGGGGCGCCGGAACGGCCGGCGCTTCCTCCGCCATGACACAGCTGTGGATCGCCGGATTCTGCCTGCTCTTTGGTTTTGGAGCCAAGGCCGGCGCTTTTCCTCTCCATATCTGGCTGCCCAAAGCGCATCCGGTGGCTCCTGCTCCGGCTTCCGCTCTCCTGTCCGGTATTCTGACCAAAGCAGGGATGTACGGTATCCTGATCCTGACCGCTTATCTTTTTCTCGGTAACACGGCCTGGAGCAGCATGATCCTGCTGCTGGGCGTCTGTACGATGGTGGTAGGTGCGGTGCTGGCGCTCTTCTCCGTCGATCTGAAAAGGACGCTGGCATGTTCCTCCGTCTCCCAGATCGGATTTATTCTGGTAGGCGTCGGCATGTCCGGACTGATGGGCGCGGAAAATCTGATCGCTGTGCGCGGCAGTCTGCTGCATATGGTCAATCACTCGCTGATCAAGCTGACGCTGTTTATGGCGGCAGGTGTGGTCTACATGAATGTGCACACGCTGGATCTCAATGCCCTGCGCGGTTTTGGCCGCAAAAAACCGCTGCTTCATTATATCTTCCTGATGGGGGCGCTGGGAATTGGCGGTGTACCTCTTTGGAACGGCTATATCAGCAAGACTCTGATTCATGAGAGTATCGTAGAATACACCGAACTGGTCAGAAACGGCAGTATTGCCGCTGTGGCCAGCATGTCCGCTCTGGCAGGCACGGGTACCCTGTTCAGCGCGGGCACGCTGCAGTGGATCGAATGGGCCTTTCTCATCAGCGGCGGCCTGACCGTGGCTTATATGACAAAACTCTATGTGGCTCTTTTTGTGGAAAAAAACACGGATGCTGCCGTGCAGGAAAAATATGACACGCTAAACGGAAAGTATATGAATAAGGTCAGCGCCGCCGCATTGACGATCAGCGCGTCCCTGCTGCCGCTGATGGGCTTTTTCCCTTATGCTGTCATGGACAGACTCTCTCAAATGGGGCAGGGCTTTATGAATGTGGAAGAAATGGAGCTGGCGGTTTCCTATTTCTCACTGACGAACCTGAAAGGAGCTGCCATCTCGCTGGTTATCGGTGCGGTGGTATACGCAGTCGTCGTCAGATTGTGGATGATGCGCCCTGTCGAAACGACACGTACCGTCAATACTGTCAAGAATCCTGAGGACGCAAAAGAGAGTACGTCAAAAGGACAGGGTCGAAATCCGCGCCGGAAGTACGTCAACCGCTGGAACAGCTATCTGGATTTGGAAGACCGCCTCTACCGGCCGCTGCTGCTACAGGTACTGCCCTTCCTGTGCGGTATGGTCTGCCGGGTGCTGGACAGCCTGGTGGATACCGTCGTGGTGCTGCTGCGCAAAACCGTCTATCGGGACAGCAAACTGCCGCAGGAACTGCCGGAAGGAACCGCATTCACCCACCTGTGCGCCTGCATCGCTTCCACGTTCCAGCAGATCGGTAATCTGACTTACCGCAGGAAACGCCCCGCCCACGTGGATTATGACCATAAGTTCGCCATGATCCACGAAGAATGGGCCGAGAACAGCACGATGATCGCGCGAAGCATGTCGTTCGGACTGCTGCTGTTCTGTATCGGGCTGATCCTGATGATCGCGTATCTGTTTGTAATGGATATTTTCTAATAAGGCCAGACCAGCCTGTTCTAATGCGAATACCCGGGAAGACATACATTCCCGGGTATCTGCCCTCTGCTGACGTGCCGGATCATGCACTCCACCTCAGGGATCCTATTTACCGTTTTCTCTTTTTTCCGACAAAAAATACAATCATTGCTGTTGCTGCAAGAACCGCCGGGATTCCGTAAACCAGATACGCCTGCAGTCTCCGGTCCTGAATGCAGACCGCAATCTCCGCCTCCGTCCCTTCCACCGTGAAAAGATGATAGATCCCCATAAGCTCCGTATCCATCTGCAGCCACGTCCCATCGTTCTGTTTCCTGTAGACAGAAACGCCCTCTGTCTCACTCTGTGGTGCCTGATAACGGATCTGGTGCTGCTCATTTCCATCCTCCGGGATTGTGATGTGCCAGCATTCCGTCACATCCTCAGGCGTAGTCTTCTCAGCCGCATTCCCTGCGTCCGCAATCACCAGCTCCGCCTCCTGCTTAAACATACCGTCCGCCAGCAGGATCGACTGCCCGTTCTCACGAGTCTGCGCGGAAGCCAACGTGGTCAGATAGCGTACATACTCGGCCGTCACATCTTCGTCATATAAGATCCCCGGAATCTCTCGGATATCCCAGTCCGCATAGAACCCGTCCCTGGCCGGGATGTCCGGATACAATTTTGCCGATACATCACTTTTATACGGACACTGGAGACGTTTAACCTCCTCCTCATCTGCGTAAAAGACTACCGACATCATCTGGAATCTGGCCGGCAGGCCCGGGACAGTAAGCAGTTCTTCATAGCTCACCGGCTCCGCCTTACCGCTGTAGCTGATGCGGTCAATCCCTGCAATCTCCTCCGAAACAAAACGGTTATTGGCCACAATCCCGCTGTGATCCACATCTCCTGCTATCGCTCCGTAAAAAGACGACGCATCCTGCACCCGCACCATGGCACAACAATTTTCCATACTGGAACCGAACCCGGCAATACCCGCCGCATACGTTTCCCCTGACACGGTACACTTGGCATAGCCGTTTGTGATATGAGAGAGCGACTTTCCGGCGATACCTCCCACATAATTACCGGCCGCGCTGCTGATCCTGCCGTAATTCTCACAGCGCAGGACAGTACCCATCTCCTGTAAGCCGGCAATCCCGCCCGCATAACTTTTCTGCGCCGTTACATTACCCTCATTGACATTATTTCTGAGGACACATCTGGTCAGAAACGTTGAGTTTAATCTGGCATTATCAATCCCCGTCACATCGCCTTCCAGATCAAAATCATATTCGATCGCCATCGTCCCCGCAATGCCGGACACATTCAGATCTCCCTGCACCGTTCCTCTGTTGGTGCAGTCCGCGATCGTCGCCTCGGTGCTGCTCTCGGCATCTTC
Organism: Lachnospiraceae bacterium; assembly: GCA_009774655.1. GTDB lineage: Bacteria > Bacillota > Clostridia > Lachnospirales > Lachnospiraceae > UBA3282. Next base: position 7,615 of record VSOD01000079.1, on the reverse strand, counting down.
CTGGGAAGTATCCTCATAGACTGCCTCGTAATCCATGTCCAGCACACCGTCAATGGCATCCGTATACAGCCGCATGATCATACTGAACTGGTCATTGATCGCCGCCAGGTCGTCCAGCATCACATCACTGCCGGATGACATTTCCTGATTCAGCTGACCCATATTTTCAGAAAGTCCCTGCAGATTGGTATTCAGGCTGCCCGCTATGCTTCGATATTCGCTTCCCAGCTGCGGCATCTGAAGATCCGGCATACCATTGACGGTGTCAAAAAGACTCTTCACTTCACCGCCGGCAGACGCCAGATTACCCATGGCGTCCTCCACGGACCCCACCGCAGTTTTCAACCTGCCGCGTGCCTCCTCCGACATCTTTTCCCCGGCTGTCAGCACGATGGAAGACATCGTCTGCAGGTACTCCCTCATGTCCTGCTGATAACCGGAAGATGCCGGATGCGTCGCCATATACTTTTCCTCGGCATAACTTCCTGCATCCGCTTTAATTTGGGCCGCGTTGACAGGCTCCGCCATTTCTTTTGCCACATCTTGAAGCAGTTGTCTGTCCAGTTCGCCCTGTTCTCCGCCATCCTGCGGAAAAGGTGTGGTCGTCTCTGTTCCGCCTGCATCTTTACTGTAATGCACCCAGCCATCAATGCCTATGTAATTTCTATAATCACCTTTATTGGCATCCCACCTCCAGTCTGCCTGCACAATGTTCTGAATAAGAGGCCGCAGATCTTTTTCGCTTACGCTCCTGACATCTGCCGCGCCAACATTGTCTGTGCCTGGTTCGTCAGAACTGTCTGAGGCATCTTCATTGTCAACTGCCGCAGAACTGTCTGAGACATCTCCTTTGTCAGGTGCTGCCATACTGTCTGTGTCATCCCCGCTGTCAGGTGCCGCAGAGCTGTCTGTGTCATTCCCGCTGCCGGGTGCCGCAGAGCTGTCTGTGTCATTCCCGCTGTCGGGTGCCACAGAGCTGTCTGTGTCATTCCCGCTGCCGGGTGCCGCAGAGCTGTCTGTGTCATTCCCGCTGCCGGGTGCCGCAGGATTGTCTGCACTGCCGCTGACACTGTCATTATCTGCTTCTTCTCCGGCCGGTGTCCCGTTTGTGCCACCGCTATTCTGGCTGCCTGTAGCATCCGCATTGACATAAAGCGTAAATCCTGCACTTCTTGCATAATCTCTATTCTCGGAGCGCACCTTATCAATATAATAATTCCGGTACGCTTCCAGCGCCGCAGCATAATCCTCCGCATACTGCCTCGACGCGTTCTCCATCCCCGTTCTGGCTTCCTCGTAGCGCGCTTTTTCCTCCCCGGTCATATACTGATAAATATCCAGCGCATCCACCGTATCCCCCAGCTCCTGTGCCGCATCTCTCACATTGCCCGCGGCATTTCTTGTCTGGTCAATAAAACCGCCGTTTTTGCCGGTCTCATCCATGATATAGTCCACGCGGCCCATCAGGTCATTGGCGGAACTGACCATGCCGTCCGTCCACTCTATCGTCCTGTCAGCCAGCACTCCGGTGTCGTCCAATGCTTTGTCCACAAAATCCTGTATCACCGTCAATCTGGCAGAAACGGTGTCAGACTCCGCACCCGCATCTTCCAGCATCCTGCCCGTCAGATCATGCAGCTTGTCAATATTTTCAGACAGCTGATAAGCGATATCCTCCGAAAGATCCACCGCAATGTACGGCTCGGTCTGGCCAGCGATACCGCCTACATCCTTCCGGCCGTATACGGTTCCCGCATTTTCACAGGCATAGACATAGCCTGACTGGCGCCCTGCGATGCCGCCCGTATTATAACCCACATGCTCATAACCGATCGCGCCGCTGTTACTGCAGTACTGTATAATTCCGGTAGAAAGCCCCGCAATGCCGCCGGAATCAATGGTATTATTGAGTACCGACGCTTTGTCCGATTTCCCGTCACCGCTTTCCTGCTCCAGAAGACCCGAAGCATACTGCTCCAGATTGATATCTTCCAGCGATTTTCCTTTATCCTCATTGGATACATTCACATCCGCTTCATTGACGCATCCGGCGATATTCCCCGTGTTTTCACCGGCAATGCCGCCTGTATAATGCGTTCCCCTGACCGTACCGCCGGCCATGCAGTCGATCAGGATACCGCTTTGCCCGTTAAATCCGGTGATGCCGCCCACATAATCGCTGCCCTCCACTACACCTTCAAAGCTGCAGCTTATAATTATACCGCTGTTATCACCCACAATGCCGCCTGTCACCATGGCCTTGCCAGACGGTCTCACACTTCCCTGCACCTTAAGATTGGCGATCACCGCCGACTGCTGTGTATAGCAGAACAAGCCTGTATAAGAAAGCGGATCCCTGATCACCAGACCGCTCACCGTATGCCCCTGCCCGTCGAAATAACCGCCGAAAGTAGGGATGGAAACGAATGTGCTGTCCGAAAGGTCTATATCCTTTGTCAGATAGACTTTTTTATTCACAGACCACGTATCCAACCGGCAGTTATAGGAAAATTTCTCCATATCCTCCGCAGAATCCAGATAGATTTCCTCCCACTCCGTGTCTTCATCATCGTAGGCCGCCATAATATTGTCAGCGTCCTCGATCGAAGTAATCTCCGCCGGCTCCTCTGCCGCCGCACTCATTACCGGCAGCACGGCAAGCATTCCTGCTGACATAAGCGCAGCCACCCGTCTTTTACCCGTCTTCTTACGCATCTGCTTTCACCTCCCTGCTCTCCAGTTCCGACCGCAAAACCTCCGTCATGTTGCGATATTCTTCCTCCGTCAACTGCGTCACATCCCCGGCTTCCACGTAAGCGCTCACATTGCCGCGCACAATGGCATTCATCGTACCGGTCACGGTACCCTCGATCCGTCCGCGCACCAGGCCGTCCACCTTCACAAGACCCGCAGCGTTCTTCGTGCGGATCGGCATATTCATGACAAAAGCCGTCTTCTCGATGATCGTATCGCCCACCAGAAGAATCTGCGGCAGCACGAACATTGTGATAAAAATAGAGATCAGAGTTCCGCGTCCCAGGCATTTGCCGATTCCGAAGATTGCCACATCCGAAGTCAGCTTTCCGATCAGCACGCCGGACACCGCCAGCATCGTACCAGAAGTAACAATGGTCGGAAATGACAGGTTCATCGTGTCCATGATGGACTGCCGCCGTCCCATCGTCCTGCGCAGTTCCGTATAACGGCTGGCAATGACGATCGCATAGTCGATATTGGCGCCCATCTGGATCGAGCTGACGATCAGATAGCCCATGAAGAAAAGATTCTCGTGCGCCATGGCCGGCACGGAAAAGTTGATCCAGATACTTCCCTGGATGACCGCGATCAGCAATACCGGCATCCCCGCCGACTTGAATGTGAACAGCAGCACCACCAGTACCACAAGAATAGACACCACATTCACCACGATGTTATCCCGTGAAAAAGTCTTCTGCAGATCATACTGGCTCACCGACTCCCCGCATACAAGCACCCCGCCGTCGTAATAACGCCCGGCAATCTCATGCATTTTATCTAAGAAGGCAAAAGTCTCCGCACTCTCCTCCGGCAGCGTCAAATACACCAGCATACGACTGTAATGCTCTCCCTGCAGCTGATTCTTCGCAAAGTTCATCTGCCTGTAGGCATCATCCAACGTCTCCTGCAGTTCATCCTCCAGCGTCACATAACCTTCCTCCACCTCCTCATAGACAAACAGAAACATCTCGATCAAAGGCACCTGATAATCCGCCAGCCCGTTGACCACCTTCGCATAGTCCTCATCATTCACCGCGTAAGCCGCATAGACCAGCTCCGCCACCTCATAGTCCAGATCGATCAGCTCCGAAAACTGCCGGGGCGTCAGCTTATCCGTCAGATGATATCCGTCCAGCGCCTCGATATTGGCAAGCCCCATCGTGTAGTCCACCTCGGGACAGGCATCCAGATCCTGCAAAAGCGCCTTTTCCTTCTCGTAATCCCCCGCCGGCACGATCAGCGCCACCATGTTGGAAGCGCCAAAATTGTCTTCCTGCATTTCCTCCGCTTTCTGCACCCTGTTCTGCAGCGGCGGCGTGACCGTGCTGTAACCGAACACATAAGGACAGTTCTTGGAAATCAGATACGCCGCAATAATGGCCACCAAAAAAAGAGGCGCCACAACATAGCGGGAGGCGTAGGCAAACCTGCCGACCATCGGAATGTCCGGAATGAAATTCCGGTGTTTCGTTTTTTCCATAAGATTGGAAAAAAGCATGATCACTCCCGGCATCAGTAAAAACACCGCACACAGGCTCAAAATGATCGCCTTGATCAGCACAATACCCATATCCGGCCCCATCTTATACTGCATAAAAGTCATGGCGATCAGACCGCCTATGGTGGTCAGGGAACTGCCCGCGATCTCCGGAATCGCCTTGCTTAAAGCGATGATCACCGCCTCCCTGGCAGGAAGCGACGCGTGCTCCTCCTTATAGCGGTTCAGAAAGATAACTGCATAGTCCACCGACAGCGCAAGCTGCAGCACGATGGTCACGGAATTCGACACAAAAGAGATCGTGCCAAAGAGGAAATTCGTGCCCATATTAATGATCGCAGCCGACAGGAACGTGATCAAAAGCACTGGAATCTCCGCATAGGCCTGCGTCGTCAAAAGCAGCACCGACACGACGACAACAGCTACCAGTACCGTAATCGTATTCATCTCCTGCCCGATCAGCTCCGACTGCGTATCCCCCAGGCTGGTGGTCAGATAATAGTCACAGCCGTCCAGACACGCCTTCACAGCGTCAAGCGCCTCCAGACAGGCTTCCTCCTTCTCGTCGTGATCAAACGTTACCGCATAATAAGCGGAACCGTTGGTATAATGCTCCTCCGTATCATCGAACTCCACCGAAAAGATCCCCGGCAGCTGCTCCAGCCGTCCGCAGATCTCCTCCGCCTGCCCGTAAGAAACATTCGCCACCATCACGCTGCAGGTTCCGTATGTAATAAACTCCTCCTCCATCAGATCCAGCCCCTGCCTGGTCTCCGTGGTCCCCGGCAGATAATGCGCCATCGAGTTCTCCACCCCGACCCAGTTTCTGGATATGACAGAAAAAATAATCAGGAGCCCGAAGAGCAGGAAAAAGAGATTTCGCTTATCCACTATAAACCCGCATATTTTCAGCATCGCCTGATTATTGCTTTTGTTCGTATTCAGTTCTTTGTCCATATGCAAGTGCCTCCTTCACTCATAGTAAACGACATAACAAATTTCTGTTCCCGGCTCTTGCAGGAGCCATCTACGAAAGCTCCTGCAAGGCCGAAAAGGAAATTTCCAATGTCGTTATCTATAAAAAGAAATTATAACACTGCCAATGTGGGGTATCAATGATAAAAGAGCCTAGAGAGATATACAATTTGTCAATATTGTATATCTGGAGTTTTCACATCTTTGCCTCAAACTCCGCTATACTGGAGGCGGAAGCCGCACATCTGATCCATCTGCTTAGGAACGCCAGATCCGTCTCCTAGTTCAAGAGGCTTATCTCTTCATACAACATTGCTTGTACTTCTTCCCTGAACCACAGGGACACGGATCGTTACGTCCGATCTTTCTGCCTTCGCGCACATAAGGAGCGTCCGACGCTCCGTCACTGATCAGGATCCTCTTTGTCCTCTCCATTTCCTGCGGATACTTCTCGTAATAAAGCCCAAGTTCAAAACCGCCTGCCAGGCGACGATAAGTCTTCAGCAGATTCTCCTTTAAATAAGCCAGGTTCTTCTCCGCCTCAAGTCTCCTGATAAAGTGTGCCAGTTTCTCGTAAAATGCAGGATATTCCTGCCTGAGTATCTTAGCCTGTTCCAAAATCTCCTGCCGCTCCTCCACCATACACAGCTGTACATCCGTCAAGGCAAATTTCCTGGTCTGGTCATTCATATCATGCAGGTCAAACAACACCGTATAGGCACATTCCAACGTTTCGCCAATCCGCGGATCGTCCACGATACACGCAAAGTCAAATTCCTCTTCGTACCTTTTGACAGCCCGTCTGTCATCTTCTGTACGGCAGGCATCATATATGGCTGCAAAAACCCGTCTGAAAACCTCAGACACCGCCGTGCCGCCGCAGTTTTGATACACAGCAGCGTTGCTCAGGGCACAGGCCAGGTCCTGCACATATTCCGCAACATATACTTTGTACTGCCCTAATTTCCGACACATTCCTTCCAAGAACTCCGACATGTCAAAGTCCTGCAATGCGCAACTGAATTTCAAGAGCCCTGTATAAGCCTCCAGAAGTTCAGGAATGTCTTCCCTCGACCACCTTTTATCCTTTTCTACGATTTCCAGTAAAACCTGTTTTCCTTTTTCATACTCTCCATATTCGTCACACTGCAGCGCATATGTGACGAGAAAATCATAGTCCCGGCAACCTGCCTCATATGCTTTCCCACTGACAGAATATGCCTTCTGCGTATACCCTCTGGCCAGATAAGACAGCGCAAGCTCCCTCAGGAACCATTTATTCTCCGGTTCTTTGCGGACTAACAGTTCCCCGTTCTTTACGGCCTTGCCGGTATTGCCGCACTGGCGCTGCGCGATGACCAGTAGATAAAGAAACTGTATGTCCTGCGAAAAAAGACGAAATGCCTCCTCGCAGGCATCTCTCACTTTCTCCTTGTCTCCCATCCGCCTGTATATTTCGATCTGCCCCAGCATTTTTTCCGCCCACGGATCGCTGAGCGGAGGAAATACCGGCCCTTCCGTGCCGGTATTTCCTCCCTGCTGCAGCTGTTCGTAAGCCTCTCTTATCTTCTGGAACTGCTCCGGATCCGCCTCTGGAGAATACTGCCTGACCATCTTAAAATACGCCCTTTTGATCTCCGCCTGCGATGCCCCTGGCTCCAGTCCCAGTATGTCATAATATGTGCTCATTAGCCGCTCCTTGTCTGCTCACTGCTCTGTGCACAGGATCCGCTCGTTATTCTCTCTGCCTGTGCCGGATCGTTTAATCCAATTCCAGGAGGAGTTTCAGCAGATGCTCCTCCGCCTCCAGCGCCGCTTCCTGATCTTCTTTCACCAGCGCCTCCTTTAAATAGTGCAACCCATCCTCGATTTCTTCCTGCATAAAAGGTTCGTCCTGTATCTGCGAACTTTCCAGCGCCTTCTCTCCGCGTCTGATGACCGTCCTGAACTGCCTTGCCAACGTCGATTCCTTCCACCGGCTTACATCGATCCCTTCCTCCTGCAACGCTTTCTCTTCCAGCATATTGATCTCAATAGAGGCCTCTTTACCAGTACTCAATATAGAAGCCTTTACATCCAGCATACCATTCATGTTGTAAGAAAACTGCACCCCGATCTTCTCACTGCCCGCTCTCGCAGCCGGAATACCACTCACCACAAAATCTCCCAGAAAATGATTGCTGCTGGCAAGACCGCTTTCTCCCTGATAGACCTCGATATGTGCATCTGTCTGTCCGCTCCAGCTGGTAGAATATATCTGACTGCGGGTAACAGGAATCGTCACATTCCTCGGGATCACGACGCTCATGCGGTCATCTGTCATATCATCCATTGCCCGGATACCCAGCGTATACGGATTAACATCCGTCATAACAATCCCGTCTT
>VSOD01000078.1 GCA_009774655.1 Lachnospiraceae bacterium | reverse complement strand
CCTCGGCCAGTTTTTTAATTACTGCCATAGGAACTTACCTCCGCTTTCACGGCTTCGATCAGTCTGGCCTGTGTATTGCCCTTAGCGTTAAGCGCCTTCATGATTCGCTCATCAATCGAATCGGCTGTAATGATATGCTGCACCACAACTGTTCCGGATTCCTGCCCCTGTCTCCAAAGCCTGGCCACCGTCTGCTGGTAAAGCTCCAGGCTCCAGATCATGCCGAACCACACCAACGTATTACCGCCACTCTGAAGATTCAAGCCGTGTCCTGCAGAAGCCGGATGAATGAGTCCTACCTCCAGTCTTCCTGCATTCCAGTCTTCGATGCTCTGATCCGAATCCAGCTTTCCGTAATTCACTCCCAAGGCATACAACCTTTCGATAATCCGTGTGAGATCGTGCTTGTACCAATAAGCCACCAGAACGCTCTTTCCGTTTGCCGCCTCGATGATGTCCTCCAGAGCATCCAGCTTCTTATCGTGAATGAACTCTATGCCGTCGGCATCGGAATAAACGGCACCATTGGCCATCTGTGTCAGCTTTCCGGAAAGTGTCGCAGCATTGGCAGCTGTCACTTCACCGCCCGGAAGATTGATCACCAGGTCACTGGCCATCGCCTCATATTTCTCACGCTCATCTTCATCCAGATATACCGGATATTCGGAATTGATCAGTTCCGGCATCTTCAGGTGATCGGTTCCCTTCATGGAAATCGTGATATCGGAAATCCTGTCATAAATCCTTTTATCAGCACCCTTCCTGAGCCGATAGCTGTATACGATCGGACCGTTCGTTTGATCCGGCACAAAATACTCGACCCTGTACTGGCTGATAAATCTTCCAAGGCGTTCTCCCATATCCAGAACCTTGTATTCTGCAAAGAGATCCATCAATCCATTACTGGAAGGCGTTCCTGTCAAACCGACAATTCTTTTCACCCTTGGTCTAACCTGCATCAGTGCTTTGAATCTCTTCGCCTGCCAGTTCTTAAAGGATGACAGCTCATCGATCACCACCATATCGTAGTCAAACGGCAGCCCGCTCTTCTCAATCAGCCAGGGAACATTCTCTCTGTTGATAATGTAAATGTCCGCATCCGCCTGAAGAGCTTTCATCCTCTCTGCTGCCGTACCTACGGCTATGGAGTACCGAAGCCCACGCAGCTGATCCCATTTCTGTATTTCCGCTGACCAAGTATGCTTTGCCACTCGTAGCGGCGCTATGATCAGCACCTTTGTTACCTCAAAGCTGTCAAACATCAACTCATTAAGCGCCGCCAGTACAATGCTGGTCTTGCCCATACCCATGTCCAGCAGGATTGCCGCTATGGGATGCTCCTTTATAAAATTAATCGCATATATCTGATAATCATGTGGATTGTATTTCATCCAGTATTCCTCCAATCTGCTCCAGATCATCCAGTAAATAGACCCGGAAGCCTAATCTCATTAGAAGCCGGTGCCGTGAAACCTGCAGCGGTCTCGGACGTTCACCCGGAGCCTTGACCTCCACCAGTCCGAAGCGCCTTCCCGGCAGTAAGACGATCCGGTCGGGCATCCCATCAAATCCTGGGGACACCCACTTCGGACAGATACCGCCGCGACTTTTCACCTCAGCGACCAGCTTCTGCTCTATGACTTTTTCACGCATCACTAACCTCCATCAAAGTTTTCAGGTGTGCAGGTCGTGAAAGTCATCCCGTAAACTCCCTTTAAGGCATTTTCAAAAAACTCTCTTATAGGACTTTTAGTAGTAGCCCTTCACGACCTGCACAATGGCTTAAAATCAACGTTTCTGAAATGTCACCATTCTGAAAACAGTTACTCCATTGACTTGCATGACCTGCACTTCAGTCCAGGAAGTCCTGTCCTTCCTTCAAACTCAGGCCATGAACCATAATTCCGGAGCGCGTCTTGCGTCTGACAAAGCCTGCCTTTTCGATCGCTGAATAGAAAGTCCGTCGTGCTTCTGGTAAACTCACCATTCTGCAGGCAGTACGCCCTGTATGCCTGATACAGTTCCCCGGATTTCTCCGAAGCACCCTTATCAACGTCACAGCAGTCAGCCAGGAAATGTCCCATCCAGTCGTTGTCCTCGCGATATGCCTCAATCGCATCCTCCACGACCTTCGGCAGCGGCACCTTGAAATCCATCTCCACTGCCTTCTTCGCTCCTTCGATGATCCAGCTCATAATGAAGGAACCGGCGTGGTCGTACAGGTAATCCGCATAATTCTTGATGTCATTCTTCCCGGTGATCTTCGCATTGAAGGGAATCACGATCAGCCTTCTCCAGATGCCATCATCATTGGCACCCACCTTCGGCAGATGGTTCGTGTACAGCACCAGCGTATGTGACGGAACAAAATGGAACGGAGCCTTATATTTTCTCCGCCTGGATCTCATCCGTAGAGCAAAGCTGCTTTACCGTCGCTGTATTCAGCCTCATACCTTCCTCCATCTCAGAAGAAATGATGAGCCTGCGGCCTTTCAGCTCCGCCATCTCCGGCTTGATATTTCTCTTGCAGTTCATGGTCAGGGCTTCCGCAGACAGCTTCCCGGCGTAATCGCCCAGAACCCGGAAGATCGTGTTCCAGAAAGTCGATTTACCGTTGGCACCGCCGCCATAGGCAATGATCATGTGTTCCTGATAGACTTTTCCGATCGCCGCCATTCCCACCACCAACTGCACATAATCGATCAGCTGCTGATCCTTGCAGAAGAAAAGTTTCAGGGCATCCAGCCACAGCTGCTTCCCTTCCTCACCCGGAGCACAGGTTGTGATCTTCGTGATCAGGTCTCTCGGATCATGCGGCTGCTCCCCGGTCAGCCCCTTCTTCAGATCATAGGTGGCAACCGGCGTATTGATCAGGAACTCATTCTTGTCCAGATCATTCACGTCGATCCCGATCATCGGCTTCGCAGCATTCCCCGTGGAAATGATGTATTTGTAATCACGCCTCTTCAGCACAAACTTCAGATAAGTCTCCGCTGCCATGAGCGCATACAGAAGCGGCATCTGATCCGGCGTGACTTCCTTCGCCACGGCTTTCGATCCGCTCTTAACGATCGGTTCCGGTATCCCGGCATCGACCAGAGCCTTCTCTGCATCTTCCTTGTCCTGCTGGGCATCAACCAGCTGCAGGTCAAGGAACTCTTCGATGGCACCGATAGCCAGCTGCACATCCTCCACCCAGCGTTCACCGTCATATCTGAGATAATCCGTAGCTGCTGAGAACCTGAGCTCACTGCCGTATTCCAGCACCAATACCTTTGCCTGCCCAATATCCGAATAGTCCTCCGGCTTCAACGACGCATCGCTGAAATCGGCATTGTACTGATCCGGCGGCACATACCCGTCAGAGGAAGAAATCTTCTTATTGAAGAATCTCACGGCACTGTTCCAGATGGTGTTCAGCTCTGCCTCCGGAAGCGGCGGATCGCATTTCTCCGCATGCTCCATGAATGCCACATGAGCCTTTTCCGTATCGCCGTACCTCTTCAGGATTCTGGACGCGAACCGGCTCATGGTGTTATTGCGACTCCCCTGAAGGATCGGACCGGAACTCGTGCCCTCCTGCTTCTCAGGCTCATCCGTCTCCACGACCGGGCTGATTTCCTCATCAATCGTCATCCAGCCTTCATGCCAGATCACTTCTCCGGTATCCGCGCGAAGATGAACCTTGCCGCGTCTAGGGCATTATCATCGAAAAACGTGTACTGCTTCTGGATGGCGATCTTCAGGCCGGCGTATACCTTCTCATCTGTAACCTCTTCGATCTGGAAATAGACATGGAACCTCGGTCTCTCGGACTTGCCGTCCTTCACCTTCATGTGGTTGCGGCTGAACGCTATTGCATAGGAAAAATCCCCGAACAGCTCTTCCATCTTCTCCGGCGTGATCCATTCTTCCGGATCCTCGGAGTGATCGTTATCACAGTCCATGACCGCCACATTGGAACGGATGAAGTTTTCCTTGCTGCGGTAGTTCTTCTTATATTCACCGCACACATGGTCCTTCTTGATGGCTTCCTGCAGTTCAGCCGCGTTCCCCGCTTCCACCCGGTTCGGGTACAAGCAGTTCTTCGCGTCAGAGACCACATTGGCCGTCTGCAAAACTAATCGCATCGCTTTACCTCGCTTTCTAAAAATGTGAAGACATACTTCTTCCAGCTTGGTAAGGACAGTTTTCCTTCAAATGACCGGATACTCTGGCGACTTTCTTTTGCTTCCTTTTTATAGGCGAAAACAAGTCCCCTTTTTTCATCCGGTCACTTCACATCGAACTGTCCATACATAGCAGGGAAGGAAAACCGGACAACGAAAAAGGCAAAAATCATTCCGGTCAAATCCCAGGCAACTGTCCTTACATAGCTGGAAAGGGAGAACCCTTTCGGAAAGAGAGGTGCTGCAGATGCAGAAAGAATCCATCGAAAAAACCGCCGGCCTCGACGGAACGGACGAAGAACTCATCGATGTTCTGATCGCCATCAGCGTCGTAGCCAAGCGGCTCGCAAGAAAACTACAGAATGAACAGAAGGGAGAAAGCCAACATGAGCAAAATGAGTGAACTCTCCGCCATGATCGACAACCTGATCAGCTGCGGAGAAACCCTGGCAGAGACCGGCAGAGCTCTGAAGGAATTCTATTCCGGAACCGAAGAAGCAGCCCCGGCAAAGCCTGAGAAGAAGACAAAGAAACAGGATCCCGCTCCTGCGGAAGCACCTGCAGAAAAGCAGTATTCCAAGGAAGAAGTCAGAGGGATCCTCGCAAAGAAAGCAAACAAAGCAGAAGGCCGCTTCAAGGCAGATGTCAAAGCGATCGTTCAGAAGTACGGCAACGGAGGCAGCCTTACCAATGTGGATCCGAAGGACTACGCGGCACTTGTCAAAGAGGTGGAAGGATTAACCGATGCCTAAGCATGCATATCTTTCCGCCTCCGCAAGCCACAGATGGCTCGCCTGCCCGCCCAGCGCAAAGCTGTGTGCTGGCATCAACGACAGCGGCAGTCCTTACGCCCAGCAGGGAACCGATGCACATGCACTCTGCGAATACAAGGTGGAGAAGCTTCTGGGAAGGAATCCTGAGGATCCGACAGAGAACCTGACCTGGTTCGATACGGAGATGGACGACTGTACCGATCAGTATGCAGCCTACGTCGCAGAGCAGATCGAAGAAGCAAAGACACACTGCTCCGACCCGCTGATCCTGATCGAAGAAAAGCTGGACTTCTCCAAGTGGGTACCGGAAGGCTTCGGAACTGGCGACTGCGTGATCATCGCGGACGATGTGCTGCATATCATCGATTTCAAATACGGTCTCGGTGTCCTGGTGGATGCCGAAGAGAATCCGCAGATGATGTGCTACGCCTTAGGTGCTCTGGATACCTACGAATATCTCTACAGCATCCAGACCATCCGCATGACGATCTTTCAGCCCCGCCGCGAAAACATCAGTACCTATGAGATCAGCAGAGATGATCTGATTAAATGGGCAGAGGAAATCTTAAAGCCCACCGCAGCTCTGGCCTACAACGGCGAAGGCGAATTCCATGCCGGAGACCACTGCCAGTTCTGCAAAGCAAAGGCAACTTGCCGCAAGCGCGCCGAACACAATCTGGAGCTCGCACAGTATGACTTCGATATGCCGCCCAACCTGGATGAAGCAGAGATTGCTGCCATCCTTCCCCGGATCGATGATCTGGTCGCCTGGGCAAATGATATCAAGGAATATGCACTCCAGCAGGCACTCAGCGGCGTTGAGTATCCCGGCTTCAAAGTCGTAGAAGGCAAATCGAACCGCAAATACTCCGATGAGAATGCAGTCGCATCCACAGTGGAAGCTGCCGGCTTCGATCCTTATGAAAAGAAGCTTCTGGGAATCACAGCAATGACTTCTCTTCTCGGCAAGAAGAAGTTTAACGAACTCCTGTCCGGCTTCATCACAAAGCCGCAGGGGAAACCGACACTTGTGCCGGAGTCAGATAAAAGACCGGCATTGAACACAGCCAAAGATGACTTTAGCGAAGAATAAGGAGGAAAAAATCATGGCAAACAAGGTAACAATTCCGACAAAGGTAATCACTGGCGTAAACACCAGATGGAGCTATGCGAATGTCTGGGATCCGAAGAGTATCAACGGTGGCGCTCCGAAGTACAGCGTGTCGCTCATCATTCCGAAGTCCGATACCGCTACGGTTGCAAAGATCAAGGCCGCCATCCAGGCAGCCTATGAGGAAGGCCAGAGCAAGCTGAAGGGCAACGGCAAGTCCGTTCCTGCCCTCTCCGCTATCAAGACGCCTCTTCGTGACGGCGATCTGGAAAGACCGGATGATGAGGCATACAAGAACGCCTACTTCATCAATGCCAACAGCGCTACGGCTCCCGGCATTGTGGATGCGGACAGACAGCCGATTCTGGAACGTTCCGAAGTCTACTCCGGTGTGTACGGCAGAGCCAGCATCAACCTGTACGCCTTCAACAGCAACGGCAACAAGGGGATCGCCTGCGGCCTGAACAACCTTCAGAAGATCCGCGATGGTGAACCTCTCGGAGGCAAGTCCAGAGCTGAGGATGACTTTGCAACAGCAGACGATGAGGACGATTTCCTCGACTAACCTGACAACCAATGCAGGTGGCGGCAGTACCACCGCTGCCTGCGACAATCTACAGAAAGAATGAGGTAATAATCATGGAATTTGCAAACAGTATAGTAAATCTTATCGGTAACATCATATGCTTAGGTCTTCTCGTAACCTTCCTTGTGGGGCTGATCTTCGGGATCAAGTTCATGATCCAGGCTAAGACCCAGGACAAGGAAGAATATGAACGCAAGAAGGCAAAGGATGAGCTTGATTACAAGGAGACAGAGCTCCGTTACAAGAAGCTCCTTGAAGATAAGCGATAAGATCCGGGGAGGCGGCAGGCATGATCTGCCGCTTCTCTTTTCATGGAAAGGACAATGATGATGAAAGAAATGTCAATCGACTTAGAGACTTACAGCGACGTGAACATCACCAAGTGCGGTGCCTACAAGTACGCTGAGTCTGATGAATTTGAGATACTGCTTTTCGGAGTCTCGATAGATAGCGGACCCATCACGGTGTATGACCTTGCCTGCGGCGATACTATCCCGAAAGAGATCCTTGCAGCATTATCTGATGGGAATGTAACCAAATGGGCTTTCAACGCTTCCTTCGAACGCATCTGTCTCTCCAACTGGCTGAAGAAGCATCGCCCGGAATACTTCACCGGCTACAGTATCACGGAGGATCCCGCCGGTCAGTATCTTGATCCGGCATCCTGGAAATGCACTATGATCTGGTCAGCCTATATGGGGCTGCCGCTCTCGTTGGAAGGTGTCGGAGCAGTCCTGAAGCTTCATGATCAGAAGCTGAAGGAAGGCAAAGATCTGATCCGCTACTTCTGCAGTCCGTGTAAACCGACCAAAAGCAATTGCGGACGCACCCGGAACCTTCCGGAACATGATCCGGAGAAGTGGTCTCTCTTCAAATCCTACAATAAACGTGATGTAGAAGTGGAAATGGCCATACAGAAGCGCCTGTCAAAATATTCTGTCCCGGACTTCATCTGGAATGAATATCATCTTGATCAGGAGATCAACGACAGAGGCATTATGCTGGATATGGATGTGGTTGAAAATGCTATTGCCTTTGATGAAAAATCCAAGTCTGCACTCATGCTGCAGATGCAGAACCTTACCGGTATTGATAATCCCAACAGCGTTGCACAGATGAAAGAATGGCTCTCCGATAATGGAATTGAAGCTGAATCACTCGGTAAAAAAGAAGTAAAGACTATGCTCCCGGAGACCGACGGAAATACCAAAGAGACTCTTACACTCCGTCTGCAGCTTGCCAAATCTTCCGTGAAGAAATACCAGGCAATGCAGAATGCTGTCTGCAAAGACGGCAGAGCTCACGGTATGTTCCAGTTCTACGGAGCCAACCGTTCTGGTCGCTGGGCTGGCAGGCTGATACAGTTGCAGAACCTTCCGCAGAATCACATGAAAGACCTGGCTGAAGCCAGAGCCATAGTCCGAAGTGGCGATTACGACACTATGCAGATTCTTTATGATGATATCCCGGACACACTCAGTCAGCTGATCCGTACCGCCTTCATTGCAAGAAACGGATATAAGTTCATAGTATCTGACTTCTCTGCCATCGAAGCCCGCGTCCTTGCCTTCCTTACCGGTGAGACTTGGCGTTCCAAGGTATTTGCAGAAGGCAAAGATATCTACTGTGCCTCTGCCAGCCAGATGTTCGGCGTACCGGTCGAAAAGCATGGGATCAACGGTCACCTCCGTCAAAAGGGAAAAATCGCAGAATTGGCTCTCGGATACGGTGGATCTGTCGGTGCGCTGAAATCTATGGGTGCTCTTGAAATGGGATTGTCCGAAGAAGAACTACAGCCGCTGGTCAGCTCCTGGCGAAGCTCCAATCCAATGATTACCGCCTTCTGGTGGGACATCGACCGTGCCGTCAAGACTACCATCACACAGCGGATCCAGACAGAGGTTCGCGGCATCAAGTTCTTTTACAAGAGCGGGATGCTATTCATCAAGCTTCCCTCTGGTCGCCTTCTGTCCTATGTGAAGCCTTGTATTGGTGAGAATCAGTTCGGCGGCGAATCCGTAACTTATGAAGGTATTGGATCCACAAAGAAATGGGAACGCATCGAATCCTACGGTCCGAAGTTCGTGGAGAACATCGTCCAGGCTGTCAGTCGTGACATCCTCTGCAACGCCATGAAAACTCTCCGGCACTGCTTCATAGTAGGACACGTTCACGATGAACTGATCATCGAATGCAGTCCCGAAGTTGACCTGAATGTCATCTGTAAGCAGATGGGCAGATCTCCGGACTGGATGCCGGACATCCTGCTCCGGGCCGACGGCTATGAAACACAGTTTTATAAAAAAGACTGACATGAAAATAGCGGCTCCCGGTTCATCGCCGGAGGCCGCTAACTCTTCTGTTGCGCTATTTCAATATTTTCTTCAGAGCACTTACTATTTTCTCTACATCCTCTAACGTATTATTTTTCCCAAGCGAAATTCGAATTGTCCCTCTCGCTAGCTTTTCTTCTAATCCAATTGCTTTCAATACATGAGAGATTTCAGTATCTTTACTATTACAAGCAGACCCTGTTGAAACACATATCCCCATCAAATCCATCCTATGCAGAATAGCCTCGCCATCAGCACCAGGAAAGGAAAGACTGATTAGGCCTGGCAGCGTATTTTCGCCTCCGTTCCTAACATATTCAATTCCTTCTTCCGATAAACCTTTCAGCAAGCATCCTTCAAGATCCTTTATTCTTTCCTGGTTCTCTTTCAAACACCTACAATTATTCTTTAATGCGGTAGCCATACAGATTATTCCAGGTATATTCTCTGTTCCTGCACGGTTCCCAAACTCTTGAGCTCCTCCGTCTATATATGGAAGTAGTCGACATCCTTTTCGGATGTAAAGGAAACCGCATCCCTTAATTCCATTGAACTTATGCGCGGATGCCGATAAAAAATCGATATCCAGCTCCTTAACATCTATTTTAATATGTCCAACTGCTTGAACAGCATCTGTATGAAAAAGAGCACCCTGGGAATGTGCATACTCGCATAATGCCTTTATTGGCTGAATCGAACCGATTTCATTATTAGCAAGCATAATTGAAACGAAAGAAGTACCATCTTTCACTCTTCTGCTCAGTTCTTCAACTGTAACTTCTCCATTACAATCCGGCTGAAGATATTCCGCTTGACAACCATAACGCTCCATCGTTGTAAATGAATACAAAACAGCATGATGTTCAAAAGCAGAAGTGATGATTCTTTTATTTTTTTCACAAGATGATACAGCACTCTTTATTGCCCAGTTATCACTTTCAGTACCGCCTGAAGTAAAAATTATTTCTTCTGGACTTGCCCCAATACAGGATGCAATTGTTTCTCGTGCCTCCTGTAACGCTCTTTTAGGATTTCTCGAAAAAGCATAAGGCTGAGACGCATTTCCATATTCTTCCAATATATATGGGATCATTGCGTCATATGCATCCTTATCTATTTTTGTAGTTGCGGCATTATCCGCGTATACATATTGCTTCATAACTAATCCCTACATAAAGAGCTTACAGCCCTCAGCCTTAAATTCTTCGATTTTTTCAAGTAGTTCATCCACCGTACATTCAAGATAATCCGCGAGACAATCCATACAATAGAAGTTTTTGATCTCTGTTCCCAAAAGTTTTTTATTGATTCCTATCGTATCCTTGTCCAAATTATCCTTTCCGCACACTACGCATTCATGCTTCATTTTTAGGGTCCTTTACTGTAAATGTAGGCATCTGCTTATCGTCTTTTTTGTACTCAGCATCAAGAATCGAAAGTTGTCGCCAGATTATCTTTCTCATATTCACGGCAGGTCTGAGACAATAACGGTTAAACAGCTTCAGATCAACATCTTCTGCTGTACGGACATGCGGGAACAGAAGCTTCAAATATGCCGTGGTTATCCTTTTTACCGCTTCCGTATGTCTTACATACGCATTTTCAGAAACATCGACAATCTGATCAACGATGGCTCTGTAGCTTGCATCATCCCGAAGCATATGGAGAACCGTGCAAAAGTATTCGGAATTCAAAGCCCAGCCGGAAACCTTAAGATTATCCTTCATTTCAGGAATATCCCAGCCCTTAATAAAACCGTGGATACGGTCTACAAGAGCACTTTCCTGAAAAAGTATAGGAAGTTCAGAGAACATACTTGTATATTCATCCATGTTATCGATTGAGATGTTTCCGAGCAGTACCACACCAGCAAAGGACTCACCTTCATAGCCGCTTATGTTAAACCTTCCTCTCTCCATATAGCCCTGCATAATTGACCGCATTTCGCTGATATCATTAAAGGTAACCAGCTTAACTTCATCAATAGCAACATAGTCATTACCTACAATGAAGCCGGGAGCACGGCGGCTTACGTCATAGAACATCTTTGAACGAGTGATCTTACCACCGTCAGTCAGCAAGCCATATTTACTTACGTTACCAAAAACATAAGATTTGCCGGTTCCCTTCGGAGCCAATTCAAGAAGGTTAAGCCGTTTCTCAATAAATGGAAGCAACCGGGTAAGCATTGCCAGCTTTTCTTCTTCGTTCTTATATCCGGCAGCGTTGTAATCCATCGCTCCAAGCAGGACATCAATCCACTCGGAAATGTCAAATTCCGCACGGACATCTTTGTAATAATCAAGATCGGCTGTATACGGACAGAAATTTGTGAAACCTGTCATTTTAATCTTGCCGGGTATTTTAGGCTTTGCTGTATCATCCGGCAACCGATACCCAAGTTCAATCACTCCCCAGGTTTCCTGACCGTTGGTAAGCTCATTCTTGTACTGTTCCCATACAGGCGTTTCAATTATTGTTTCTCGGTTTGTCAGACCAAAATTTGGAAGAGAAAATGATATCTCTCCAGTCCGAATATCAATATCAATTCCGACCTTAGTGAGAATCTTCACACGCTCATTTTCATAGATGATCCTATTCTTTATACTAATCCACTCTTCTTTTTGCGGAAGATAGGTTTTAATAAAGTCCGTCACTTCCTCAACATCATAATTACCTTCATCATCCTCAAATTTCTTAAGAACCCAGTCTCTCAAGAAGGAAGGTAATCCAAGAGATGAGAAAAAGTTGCTTTTCTTCAGGTCTTTATACACTACCATATCTTCGAAACATTCCCGAAGTTTATTTTCCATGACCAAATCCCTCCTACAACAGGTCTTTCTCACGCTGACCCTCACGTTTAACTATAAGTGTCAGTTTTTCCGCAACAATATTATCCTCTGAATAGACGTCTACAGAATAAGTTCCAGGCTTTCTCAAATCTGGCATATTCACTCGATAAAATCCATTTTCGAGAGGTTCTGCTTCATAACTCTTTCCATCAACCGTTATACTTACATCCGGAAGTTCTGCGGTCATAAATATTTTAATTGCCGCTTTCTTACGGAAACTTACTTCAATTTCCAATGCACCTGTAAAGTCTACTGCTTCTGCATCTACAGACATAAGATGAACTTCAATCTTTCCATCTGAGTATGTCAGCTCAATAATCGGAACGCATATCTCTTCGAGGGTGGCTCCGCCATGTACTTCCACATTAGCTCTTCTGCCGCCCCTGAATCGATCATAATTGGCCAGTGCCCAAAAATCACCCGCATCGGTGGCATAATCCGGTTGAACATCCGCATCACTCTTAGGACAACATCTTCCGGAATGTTGCCCCTTTTCTTCCATTTCCCATATATTTTCCGTATCATGGAGTACTGCAAGTCTGCTGGCTCCATGATCTGCAATCATCACGGCGCGTTTAATCATACCGCCACTAATCAGCTTATTTCTGATTTTCTCAAAGGTGTCATGGATGGTTTCCATTTCCTTCATGAGATGCAACGGTAACTTCGAATTGCTGTAATAGTCATAGTCAAATTTACCGTGGTGCTTGATATCATCGATATCCTTGATGGAAACAATCTGCTTCTCATCCCACAATTCAAGGAACTCCTTGTTCCGACTGGTAATGGACGGTAATTCACATCTGCACACGGTTATTTTCGCATTCAACTGAAGCTCTCTGCATACCGACATGATATAGCCAAGATACTCTACTCCCATAGCGTCCATAAAATACAACAGAGAATCCTTTGTGCTGAGCTTCTCTATCTTTGAAGAGCGTGGTTCGAGAATAAGATTGTAATCTCGCTTTTCGGCCTGTTCTAATACGATTGCCTCAAACTCAGGAAGGATTTTGTTAATAACCTTCTGATACTTGTAATCCTGAAAATAATTATCCAGAAGCTCATTTCTAAATCTATAGGGCTGAAGGTATGCAAAGAGATCGGGATAAACTCTTTTGGTGTTAGTCAATATCTGTGTTGGTATTGCATTATAACGTCACCAGTCGGTAGTTGCGCACATCCTTTACACTG
>VSOD01000077.1 GCA_009774655.1 Lachnospiraceae bacterium | reverse complement strand
GAAAGACTTTTTTGCAAAGATTCTGGAGGTGGTTTCCGTTTTGGGAGGTGAGCAGAATGACCTCTTGTAAACTGATCATGAAAAATGTGGGGAAAAATATCCGGGATTACCTGATCTACTTTTTGACGCTTATGATCTCGGTGAGCGTTTTCTACGCATTCAATTCTGTTTCAGATCAGCCGGCCTTTTCGGAAATGGGCATGACAAAAACGCTTCTTTACGACCAGCTTGGTATCCTGCTTTCTACCCTGACGGTGCTGATCGCTGTTGTCCTTGCGTTTCTGATCATTTATGCGAACTTATTTTTATTAAAGCGGAGGAAAAAAGAACTGGGCATCTATATGGTGCTGGGTATGAAAAAGGGTCGTATTTCCCGGATATTCGCGGGGGAAACGCTGTGTGTCGGGATGCTTGCACTCGTGACGGGCTTATGTCTTGGCTTTATGCTGTCGCAGGGAATCTCCCTGGTCGCCTTAAAATTGTTTGCCATTGAGATTTCAAAGTTCCGGCTTGTCTTTTCGATGGGAGCTTTTCGGAAGACTGCTTTCTGTTTTGTGGTCATTTTCCTGCTTGTCATGGTCTTTAATGTACGGTCTGTTTCCAGTGTGCAGCTGATTGACCTTTTCACAGCCGGCAGAAAAAATGAGATACAAGGCCGGAGCCGTTTTTTGCCCGTGCTGCTGTTCCTTGTTTCCCTGGTCTGTATTTTGTCTGCCGGGGCGATGTTCTACAAAAACGGTATTTTACCCTCACGGGAGAACCGCTATTTTCAGACGGCTGGCATCCTGCTTGTAACAGGGACATTCCTGTTTTTCTATTCTCTGTCTGCCGTGCTTGTCCGGATACTCCGGGCAAACAGCAATGTTTATCTTAAGGGGCTGAACACTTTCCTTGTCCGCCAGATTAGCAGTAAGATCCGCACGAACGTCTTTTTATTGACGATTGTCTGCGGACTGCTCACAGTAACGATCTGTGCGGTATCGGTTGGCGTAAGTACCGCACTTGCCATGAATGGGCTTTCAAAGTCCGCCACGCCCTATGACCTGAATGTGCTGTCAAATGTCAGCCTGGATGGGGACGGCAGCATTTCAGAATACCTTGCATCTAAAGATGCAGACTTATCCGGCTATGCGGAGAACATGGAGCAGATCAGCATTTATGAGGCAGATTTTACTTATGGCAGCCTGTTTGCAGGCCAGAATGTTAAGCTGTGGCCCATTGACGAAGGAATCTTAGAAAGCGGTGTATCTGTACTGGGTGTTGCGGATTTTAACCGTGCCCTGGCAATGCAGGGGAAAGAGCCTGTTACGCTGGCAGAAAATCAGTATCTGCTGAACTGCAATTACAAGGGTACTTTTCAGTATGTGGAAAAAGCACTGGAAGACAATGCAGATTTTGTGCTGGCCGGAATTCGTCTGCAAAGGGCGTCTGATACGGTTTTAGAGGAGACCTGTTTTATGACTTCTGTCGGAAACAATGACCGGGGGACGCTGATTGTCCCGGATGCGGTTGCCCACAGCCTTACGAAAGATGTCAATGTACTTTTGGTGCAATACCGGCCAGATGCTGATTCGGACGCGGTTCTGCAGAAAATGATCCCGATTGGGCTGGATGATACCCACGGCTATCGTTATGCGGAAAAGAACATGATGTATGATATGTTCTATGGGTTAAATGCACTGGTTTCATTCCTTTGCTGTTATATCGGCCTGATATTTTTGCTGATCTGCGCCGCACTGCTGGCATTGAAGCAGCTTACAGAGACAACGGATAACATTTACCGATATGGACTGCTCCAAAAACTGGGGGCAGGAAAGAAACGGGTAGGCCGCACCCTGTTATCCCAGACAGCTATTTTCTTTGCAGCCCCGCTTGCTGTCGCCGGTATTTATTCTACTGTCCTGATGGGGAAAGCAATGGAGATTGTAGAGGAATTTATGAATATCCATATTTCAACAAATATGATTTTCACAGTTGTGATATTCCTTACAGTGTATGGGAGCTATTTTCTCGCCACCTATCTGTCCTGCAAACGGATGGTAACAGAACATCAGAATAAACGTATGGAGGAATAGAGGATATGCCGGAAAACATTAATCTCACCCTGTCCGCCAATGTCGCATAGTACATATCCGCTGTGTCTGTGCAGGAAAAGTCATGCATTAACTTCCCGATTGGCGTATCTCCACATTCAGTTTTGACCCTGTGCTTTCCATTCCCGAAAAAACAGTCGTTTCGTGCCATCGGGTGAAAAACAGAAAAATTTTATGGTATAATTCAGTAGGTGCGTTTGCTTTAGCGGAAAAAGGCTATCATGTTCTTCTGGTGGAAAAATTCAAAATGCCCGGGTACAGGTAATCTAAATGAAGAAGGTATTGAATTGTTTACTGGCAGTTATTCTGTCCGCCATAAGCCTGGCGGGATACGGTGCAGGCAGGAATGCGGGAAGGGAAGAATTATTAAAGAACAGATTGCCACGGAAACAATAAAGAGGAAACATGTAGCCGGGGAATTTTTGACATTTTATACTACTGTATCAGATGGAGATAAGGAATTTATTCTGTCATTGGCAGAGATTGAAAAATAATAAGTGCATGATTCGCAGAGAGGTATTGACGGATGTACAGGATAGGAATTTGTGATGACGACAAGGAGCTATGCTCCGGATTAGAAGAACAAATTTATCAGATTACGAAAGACTTGAAAGTGAAGGCTGATGTGGAAGTCTGGTATTCTGGTGAAGGTATACGAAAGGATATTGGGAATGGCACGCGGTTGGATTTGTTATTTCTGGATATTGAACTGGTTCGGGAAAACGGTATATCGGTAGGAAAGTTCATTCGCGGCGAGATGGAGGATATACAGACTCATATCGTATATATTTCCGCCAGACAAAATTATGCCATGCAGCTATTCAAGATCCAGCCTCTTGATTTTCTGGTAAAACCCATATCTAATGAGCAGATCAGGGAAGTTCTTGTCAGAAGCATCAGGCAGAAGCAGAGTCTGAAAAGCTGCTTCGAGTACCGGAAAGGGAGCGGGGTGTTCAGAATCCCAACAAAGGACATTGCCTATTTTGTGAGTGCGGATAAAAAAATCAGGTTTACCACAAAGGACGGCGAAGAGGAATTTTATGGAAAGCTGAAAAATGTCATGGAAGAGCTTCCTGACGATTTTATGATGATACACCAGTCTTATATTGTCAATCAGTTGTATGTCAGCGAGTACGCCTATGACTGCGTAAAAATGTCTGACGGAACTGTTTTTAGCATCAGTAGGCCATATAGGAAAGAAATAAGGGGTAAAATAAAGCAATATCGGAGAGCGGAAATATATGGTGAATTATAGAGTGATATTTGAGCTGATGATTGTAAATATTCTGAGAGTGCTGTTGATCAGAAAAATGATGGAACTGTTTCTTCCGGCGGAGGAAGATGAAAGGAAAAAGATACGGATCGGATATGTGTGTTATTATCTGCTGGTCACGATTCTGTTCCGTATTTTCAATATATCGGCGCTATATGGAATTTGTAGTTATCTGGGAATCGCAGGACTTACTTTCTTTTACCGGGGGACATGGAAAAAACGGATATGGGTATCGCTGGCGGTATTCGCTACGGATCTGTCGTGCATCCTGGCAGTGTATTTTGCCTTTTCGTATCAGCTCATCGTGAGTGTGCAGGCAGTACAGACGCTTTTGCTTCTGATCTGTGTTACCATAATCAGCCGTATCTCTGATACGGCTGCCGACAGGGAAATCGCTTTTGACAAAGGGCAGACCGGTATTCTGATTGCAGTCCCGGTGGCAGGCATACTTATTTTAAGCGTTTTGCTGTATGGGGGATATCAGGGTATGGCGGCAACGCTGATTTGTGTTTCCACACTCATAATCAACCTGAGCATCTTTTACCTTTATCATACGATGGCGGAGAACTACAGAAATTTGAGGGAAAATGACATCTATAGGCAGCAGACCTATGCATACCGGAATCAGCTGGATGTGATTATGGAGTCTCAGGGGCGTATCCGGGCGTTAAGACATGATATGAAGAACCATATATTGGCGCTTCAGATGCTTTTACAGAAAAAGGATTGGGAGGAGGCCTGCAGGTATGTGGACGCTATGCAGGATTTTATGGCAAACCCGTCAGAGTATAGTACAACAGGAAACGAGTCTGTGGACAGCCTGTTAAACTATAAGCTGCAGAGGGCGAATGAGATTTTGGAAATGGTGGAGGCGAGGGTCAGTATACCGGAAAAGCTGATTCTGCATACCTTTGACTTAAACGTGGTATTGGGGAATCTCCTTGACAATGCAATAGAGGCGGCGGGTCGGACGGAAGAGAAAAGGCTGAAAGTGATGATCAAGCTTGAGAAGGGAGTCCTGTTTATCAATATCCGCAACAGCTGTCAGGGAATTGCGGACGGAAAGCCGCAGCGTCTGGAAACGACAAAGGAAGACGCGTCAAATCATGGTATCGGTCTGGGCAATGTGCGGAGGATTGTTGAGAAATATCAGGGAGAGATGGAGCTGCTCTGTGAAAACGGAAGCATGGACACGGACATTATCATGTATATAAAAGAAATGTGAGAGAAGGAGCCGCCTGCAGGTTGGGGCACGGTTCCTTCGGCCAATTTCGGCAGAAATATGGTCTGATTTCGCCAAATCTCAAAATGATTCTGTATTTGTGGTATGCTTTCAAAGGCATGCAGAAAAATCGTCCGGCAGGAGAGAAAGACGGCTTTTCTGTATGTCCAATACAGATGGGATATCAGTGGGAGGTATCAGAATGAAAAAAACAGTTTACCTGACAATGGCGGCGGTAGTTTGCGCAGTTGCCCTTACCGGCTGCCGGAAGGCGCCGGATGTGACGGAAAGTAACGGCATCCTGCATGCGCAGAGCGATATGGAAAGGCAGGTGCAGGACATTGCCGCGTCAGATGACCGCGGACAGACGCAGACAGAAAACAGGACGCAGCCGCAGGCGGCGGGTGGGTATCAGGGCACGGTAGGCGCGGGCGGCAACATCATCAATATCAATGCCGAAATTCCTGCGATACCCGATAACCTGTCCGTCATCACGCTGAAGCCGGACGATGGGCTTGACATGGACGCCCTGCGCGTTTTTCTTGACAGCGAAAGCGGCACTGTGGAGGACACTTCGCAGGAGCTTTTGAGGCAGACCGGGGAAAATGACAAAGAGAACGCCACGATTCAGGAAAACGGTGACAGATTTCTATATTCCAGGTTCGGTGATCACAGCGCGCTGCGGCTTGGCGACGGAAAAAAGGAAGCGCTGTTTACGTTCCATACAAGCGCGTATTATGTTGACCATGATTTATTGGATAAGTGCCATGGGATTTACAACGGGAATTACAGCGAAACGTATATCACGCAGGATCAGATGGGCGAAGGCAGCTTTTCCGCAGAAAGGGCAAAGGAAATTCTTTTAGACAAGCTGAAGGCTGTGGGAGTGGACGACATTGCCATGAAAGAAATCTGTTATGTTAAGGGTGACGACTACAGCTATTATGAGATGCAGTTCGTACCTGTTTATGACGGGATTGCTGTAGATATCGGGAGCGACAGTTATACTTTGGGACAAGTTTTTCCAAACGGGTCCGGGTTTGTTACCGGGGAAGGCGTTGCGGATGTAAATCTTATAGACTTTTGCGGAAAGGTGGCAGAGAAGGAGCCTGTTACGGTAATTTCTTTTGAACAGGTTTTGAAGATACTGGAGCAGTATCTGGACAATGGCATGATAGCGTCGGATGGGACGATCATTTACGACAGGGTGGAACTGAACTATTATCCGGTACCCAATCCTGCGCCTGATCCGGATGCGATTGAGTATAAGTCCGAGCTTACGCTTACGCCCATATGGCATATTTATATGCCGATAGACGAATATGTGGACGGAGGCTATTATGATGCAGAGGGACCGTCACACATTTGTGTAAATGCAGTCACGGGAGAGCTGGTAGTGACTGATTAGGAATAGTAGAAGTATGAATGGAAGGTACAGAGGGCATTGGATATGAAGTTTTTAAGGGAGGATATGAAGAGGAGCTTTTTCAATCCGGGATTTTTTGCAGGTTTTTTCGGACTTGGGGCGCTGCTTACCTATAATTTTGTTACGGAATCGCTCCATTCGGGGAGTCCCTATTATGCCATTGTGAATATACTGGCGGTATCGGGCTTTACTGTGTTTCTGCCCGTGTTCCCGGTGCTGGGGTATGCGTCTCAATTTTGCAGGGAGTATGAAAGCGGATATTACAGACTGATTCTTGCCCGGATGAAACCGCAGAAATTTGCAGCGGTGAGGGTTATCAGTGTGGCGATGTCGGGCGGGACGGTCGTTGCATTGCCCTGTCTTTTTATATGCCTTTTGGCTGTTGCTTTAGAGATGCCGGGACTGGCTGATATGAATTCATTGGGACTGGATGCTTCAGGGGTGAACGTTTTGAGGATTCCGGAGGATATTGAAATGGCAAAGATCGGTATGACCTATGGGATTGGCGTGATGGTGGCTCTCAAGGTACTGCTGGGATTTCTGTTCGGAGCCGCATGGGCATTGGTGGGACTGGCGTTTGCGGTATGGATGCCGAATCAGTATGTGGCGTTGGTCGCGCCTTTTGTCCTGTACCAGTCCCTTTATATTTTGATGCCAAACGGTCTGAATCCTGCCGTGTTAGTGCGCGGGGATGATGCAGGGCATTTGCTGTCAGCGGCACTGGAGTGCGTCTGGCTTCTGGCAGCCGCAGCCGTTTCCATGGCGGGATTTAAGAGGAGGTGCCGGGATGCGTAAAGTGAAAAGGATTCCCATGGCGGTCAGAATTACCTTTGGCACTTTACGGCAGGAAATGGGCAGCCTCAGGGTGATAATGGGATACCTGCTGGGAATGACATTTCTGGCGCTGGCGTTAAACGATTTTTTCGGATATGCAATGGATATCAAAGAACCTGTCAACATCTTTGAGGCATTTATTGTTATGGAGAATCAGGGCATCGCAGGCAGATTCTGGGTGCTGGGGTATCTGCTCATCATTGCGGATGCGCCTTTTATCAGGAGAAATACTTATATGCTACTGTATCGCAGCGGCAGACTGGTTTGGAATATGGGAATGTTGTTATATGTTTTGACTCAGGCATTTGCATATTCAGGCTGTCTTGCGGTAGGTTCCGTTGCAGCCGGGATTCCCTGTGGCTTTTTCGGAAGGCACTGGAGCAGTCCTGTCTATTTGCTGGCGGTCAATGCCTCCGGCGCCATCGCGGAAAAATACAGCCTGTTCTTTGAAGGCGCAGCGATGATGAAACATATGACGGTGTTACAGGCGTTTGGTATTACTTTTTTGTATCTGTTCTGCTATTTTGCTTTCCTTGGAGTCCTTCTGTATGTCTGCAACCTTGTATTTGGTGGTTTCTGGGGACTTACGGCGGTGGCGGCAGTGCATTTGGGAGGCGCTGTCTTGTCCTTTACTGCCGGACTGCATCAGAGTCCGGTATATTATGTGGACGGCTCAGGCAGTCAATGGCGGTATCCCGGTATGATGTGTGGGTTTATTTTCGTTATGGTGCTGGTCTCCCTGGCCGCTATAGAGAGAGTGGACATTCAGGCCAGATAGGCACCGGGAAAATTCACGGGAGCACAGGGGCGGTGGGATTCCGGCGGCGGTATGAGGGCATAGGGAGGTGTATTGATGGATCAGAGCACTGTTTTTCAGTTTTTTGGCGGCGTTTCACAGGACGGTTTAAGCTGGGCGGTTGATTATGATAAAGTTTTATATGAGCTTGCAAGATGGCTTTTGCCCATTGGCATCTGTCTGCTGGCGGAAGGAGTCCGGCTTGAAAAACGGAGGAACATAGAGCGGCTTT
The DNA here is from genome assembly GCA_009774655.1 of Lachnospiraceae bacterium. Classification (GTDB taxonomy): domain Bacteria; phylum Bacillota; class Clostridia; order Lachnospirales; family Lachnospiraceae; genus UBA3282. The sequence goes on along the minus strand of VSOD01000077.1, from coordinate 5,161 downwards.
CGTGTTACCGCTATGAAGCCATGAGAATATGGTGGAGACATAAATTTGGCAGAAGTCTGCTATATGGCATAGCGTCGGCGGCGGCTTTGTTTCTCATAGTAATGGCGGCGGATCTTGTGAATGCAGGAGGAATCCCTCATGAGACCTGGAAGGTGTTCCTTCTATGGATTGCCCATATGACTACAATTCTGTCGCTTCTGCTTGTGCTGGATTTGTCCGGCCTTGGAAAGTTTGCGCCGGCAATCCTGGTATTGCTGGAAGGAGGTACGTTTCTTGCGGGATTTGCATCTATGAGAACAGCCCGGTTCATGTTTGGAATGTGGGGGATGTATTTCCAGAGCAAATGGTATTATGGTGAGAGGGGAGTTTCCGTGCTGCCTTCCCTGATAACAGAGGGGGTATTGATTATGCTTGCCTATCTGGCAGGGGGGATTTTGTTGAAGAAAGCCGTACAAAAATCAATCGTATGCTTTTAAAACGGAAAGACGGTTGACAATCTGAAACGGCGAATTTTTGAAACTATAATCAGAAAGGAAAGGTCTTTCGCATGGCAGAGATTATCGAAATAGAAAATTTAACGAAAAAATTCGGAGATGTTACCGCTCTTGAAAATGTGAATCTGAGCATTGGGAGAGGGAAAATTTATGGAATTGTTGGGAGAAACGGTTCCGGAAAGACTGTTTTGTTCAAACTTATAACGGGTTATTTAAAACCCACTGCCGGGAGAGTTATCGTAAGCGGAAAAGAAATCGGAAAGGATACGGATTTTGCGGAAAATACAGGGATTATCATAGAAAATCCAGGATTCTTAAAGGGATATACAGGATTTAAGAATCTCGCATATCTGGCAGGTATACGCAATGTGATCGGTAAAGAGGAAATCAGGGAGAGCATGGTGAAAGTAGGGCTTGATCCGGACAGCCGTAAAAAGGTTGGGAAATATTCGCTGGGAATGAAACAGCGTCTGGGCATAGCCCAGGCCATCATGGAAAATCCGGAGATACTGATACTGGACGAGCCGATGAATAGTCTGGACAATCAGGGTGTAGACGAGGTACGGGGAATTTTGACAGGTCTGCGGGATGAGGGAAAAACAATAATACTGGCAAGTCATAATAAAGAAGATATAGAAATTTTATGTGACGAGGTGTATGAAATGGATCATGGAAGATTGGTAAGGCACGACTTATAGTAATACTTCATGTTTCATATCAAATAATGTAGTAATAGAAAACAGTCCGGGATTTTTACTGGCACTGTATACAGAAAATCTGAAATCCTGTATGCAGTGCCAGTGGCCTGTCGGTGCGGCATGAGCGTTCCAGCTGTTCCTTGTCTGTAGATGCCTGTAGATTGCGTAAGGCCGACTGCTTACTGTGCTTTAAGCAGTTTCTTTTTATTTTCGATGGTAAAGAAAAGGTCGGATCTCTTCAGGGCCGGCCGCAGCGCCATATAGACGATAACGGATACGACCGTGGAAGTCACCGCATTGATGGAAGTGGATGCGATGTTCCATGCCAGGGTCACATCGGCGGCGGGTCTGCCCAGGATCAGCCGCTTGTAGAAGTAGCCGACGAGTGGATCGAAGACAACGTTGAACAAAAGTCCGCCGGCCGCTGCGGCGATGGTCCATTTTAACACCCTGGCGTTATCTTTTTCCGTACTGATATGGCCGAGTCTGTGAGCGATCAGACCGGTGATCAGGCCGATGCACAGTTTCAGGATAAAGGTCTTGGGCGCATAGAGGATATAATAGGGATCCAAAAGATCGCCTATGGTCATGCCGATGGCGCCACCTGTGCCGCCGTATAAACCGCCCAGCAGAAGCGCACCCAGGACGCATACCGCATTGCCCAGGTGAATGGATGTGGCATCGCCGCCGGGCAGTGTGATCTTGATCTGCAGGAAGGTAAATACCACATAGGAGAGCGCAGCGAAGACGCCCGTCATAACAAGTTTCAGCAGTTTTTCATTTTTCATGGTGATCCCTCATTTCTTCTGGTTTTGTTTTGCTTTTATCAGTTACTGTTATCGGTTTTTCTTTACGATATGCAGTATAGTATGAATTATAAGCAAAAATGGTATGATGAAAAGTGCCAATTTGAGTTTTTATGACCATACCAGAAGAAATCAGGACAGGTAACTGTGAGATTATTGCTTTCGGAAACGGCAATATTCGTTTACTATAGTTGTCAGATAGAAACCGGTTATTGTTTTTTATGGTATCTGTCCGGCACAATCCGGCAATACTACACGATATACTATAATACCCAATCCAATATCAGAAGGCACCTCTGACAGGGAGAAAACACGAAGAAAAATGAGGCAGGCACATGGAACAGCAGCGTAGATCACACGGCAAATATGAATTATGCAGTCAAAAGAATCGGACAGCAGGACTTTTAACGGCAGACTTCTTTTTCTATGTATGGCTGTTCTTTCTGCTGGCGGTGTTCGGCTGGCTGTGGGAGGGGTTTCTGTATCTTTTTAAAGATGACATGTATGTCAACCGCGGTTTCCTGACGGGACCGTGGCTTCCAATCTACGGGATAGGCGGTGTTATGCTGGAAGTGCTGTTTCACAGATGGCGGGACAGACCGGTGCTGACATTTGTATCATCCATGGCTGTATGTACGATGCTGGAATATGCGGCCGGCTGGTATCTGGAATTGACTTGGGGAGTCAAGTGGTGGGATTACAGCGCTGTGCCATGGAATCTGCATGGACGGGTGTGCCTGTATGGCAGTATTTTCTTCGGTCTGGGCGGGCTGCTGCTCGTCTGGCTGGTAAGTCCGCTTTTCTATTCGCTGTACTGCAGGATTCCATGGCGGATCCAGGCAGGCGCAGGCATCCTGTTATTGCTGCTTTTCACGGCAGATGCTTCCTACAGCGCCATGCGGCCGCATGTAGGGCTGGGCGTCACGTACAGGTGAGAAGCGGCAGTGACGGTCAAGGCAGTGGCGTCATGTACAGGTGAGAAGCGGCAGTGACGGTCAAGGCGGTGGCGTTTACGTACCGGGGATCTGCAGTCCGGCCATCTGCCGCCATTTTCCGTGCAGATATCTGATCACGAAGCAGGTAATCCGGCAGAGCCAGTCCAGAACCATGGCAATCCACACGCCGATGGCTCCGTATCCCATCTGCACGCCGATCACATAACTGAAACCGATGCGGAAGATAAACATGGAGGCGATGGACACGATCATGGTATAGCGCACATCGTTGCAGGCCCTGAGCATATTGGGCAGGGTGAAGGACAAAGGCCACAGGAAGCAGGCGCAGCCGTTGTGGATAAAGACAAGTATCCGGGCAAGCCGTGTGGTCTCGTCGCTGAGTCCATACAATCCGAGGACCGGGTTCAGGATCAGGAAGAGGACGATATTCAGCGCGATAGTGGGTATGTATGCCATGATGATCAGCTTTTTCGTATAGAGACGCACCTGCTTTTCGTCGCCGGCGCCCACACACTGGCCGATGACGGTGATCATGGCAAGATTGACGGCCTGTCCCACGAGAATGCCCACACTGTCCAGATTGTTGGCGACGCCGTTGGCGGCGATCTGTACGGTGCCGAAACCGGAGATGATGCTCACCACGAGTACGCGTCCCAGCTGGAAGATGCCGTTCTCCACGCCGCTGGGGATGCCGATGTAGAGGATCTTCTTCACCATGCCAGAATCCAGATGGAAAGGCTCTTTCACAAAGCAGATATCCAGCGCCGGATTGCGTAACAGAACATAGAGAACGATGCTGCCCACGGCTCTGGAGATCAGCGAGGGGATCGCTACACCGGCGGCGCCCATATGGAGACCGAAAATACATATGGCATTTCCGGCGACATTGATCAGGTTGATCAGGATAGAGACTTTCAGCGTGATTTGGGAATTGCCCATGGAGCGGAACAGCGCCGCGCAGGCATTATACACCGCAAGGAACGGGAAGGAGAAGGCTGAGATCGTCAGATAGATCAGCGCATTCTCCATAACGTCCGCCTCGATGCTGCCGAAAAACAGATGCAGCATGGGTCTTCTGAGCAGAACGACGATCAGGCCGATCAGCACACCTGCAAAGATGACGGTATACAAAAGCTGTCTGGCGGATCGTCTGGCATCCTCTTTGTGTCTGGCGCCCAGACACTGGGAAGTCACCACGGCACCGCCCGTAGCAAGCGCCGCCATGATATTGAACATCAGAATATTGATCATGTCGACAAGCGAGACGCCGGATACGGCAGCCTCTCCCACGGAGGAGATCATCATGGTATCGGCCATGCCCACCGTGATGGCCAGTGCCTGTTCGAAGATCAGCGGTATGATCAGTTTTCGTAGGTCTTTACCGGAAAAAAGCGGTTCCATTTTTATCCTCCATGTCGTTTCAGCTGGTCAGTATCTTAAGAGTAACTTTTTAAGATGCAATTTCTTCTTTACGTTTCAGACAGCACTTGCGGCACTGCCTTCTTCCTATTATAATCTATGGTAAATGATAAAGGAATCAGAAAATGCAGAAAACCAGGAAAGGAATGTAACAGGACTGTTACGAAGGAACAGAAGAAAATGACAGACCAGAACGAATATTTAAAGGATCCGCGGCTGATCGAAACGCATTACGGCGAGGAGTATGAGCATTATTACAATGCCATCGTACCGCCTGTTTTCCTCAATTCACTGAATGTGTTTCCCACCATTGACGACTATTATGACAGCGACAAGACGGACAGGAATGTGTATTGCTACGGAAGAGTTCAGAATCCTACCGTCCGTATTCTGGAGGATAAGATTGCGGCGCTGGAGCATGGAGAGAAGGCGTTCGTCTTTTCCTCCGGGATGGCGGCGGCCACCACGGCGGTGATGGCGGTATGCCGCACCGGTTCCCATATTGTCTGCGTGCGCAATGTGTACGGCCCGCTCAAAACTTTTTTGACGCAGTACTGCACAGAGCACTTCCAGATGCAGGTTACCTTCGTGAAAGGTGACAGGCTGGAGGAATTTGAGGAGGCCATAACGGACGATACGGATCTGGTGGTGTTGGAGAGCCCTTCTTCCATTATGATGACACTGCAGGATATCCAGGGGGTGGCGGCTATCGCGGGAGCGCACCGGGCCAGGATCTATATTGACAATACCTACTGCACGCCGATCTTCCAGAACCCGTTGGATCTGGG
>VSOD01000076.1 GCA_009774655.1 Lachnospiraceae bacterium | reverse complement strand
AGTACTATCTTAAAGGAAAGCGTAAAATGATAAAGAATTATATTGAAGAGGCAAATTTCGAGGATACAGGGTTCAGCTATACACTGTCTCTTATATCCGGTAAACACAAGATGGTCATACTTTACTGTCTGATGGAGTTTGACGTTGTGAGATTTAATGAGTTAAGACGGTATCTGAAAAAAGTGTCAGACAAAACACTCAGCAACAATCTGAAAGAACTGGAAACAGACCGGCTTATCATCAGAAAAGAATATCCACAGATACCGCCGAAGGTCGAATACAGCCTGAGCGACAGAGGCAGATCCCTGATGGCAGTCCTGGACCAGTTATGTGTCTGGGGCGAAAATAACAGGGAATAGCCGTTGCTGCTGCCGGTTTTCCCGTTCCGCCTCCGGCTGTGAGTTTCTCCTGTTTTGGTTCGATGATGGTGATGAGCGTGCCGATCTGTATATTTTCAAAAAAATGAAAATATTAAACTTTTGAAAGCGGGTGATTCTATGAAGACAATAGCAAGAACAACGTATCTAAACTGAATGATCGAGTTAAACGGAACTCAGAGGGTATCGAGATTCATAATATAGCTGACTGACATTGATTGGATTATAGTAGAAACAGGAGAATGGTGTGCTATGAACCGGTCAGGTAATCTGATTATATCAACGCCCATTTTTGCCACTCATTCCATTAATTCCTTACGTCTAAAATCTTCTTCTCATAAATTTTTCCCATGTGACCTGCAATTTTTTTTATATCCGAACCATTTTCATATGCTGATTTTAACTTGTCCATGAAAACTCTGCCAAATCGTTCACAAATTTGCAGAATGGCTGATTGGTTGGGGATTCAATAGACAATACGTATACCTTACGATTCGGGGTAATGTAAAAAGTGCCGAAAAAGAACTACAAAAAAGTAAAAACTTGTAAAAAAGCAACAAATGTTTAAAATGCGCAATTGCTCTCCTGGATGATCTGTTAGTACAATTAACTTGTAAATTGAAATTTGTTTTTTACAGAAGGAGAGGGTAGGATGAAGAAAAAAAGAGTACTCAGTATTTTGATGGTGCAGTCGCTTATCCTGGCAAGTCTTGCGGGGTGTGGAGGAAAGGCGGCCGGAGATGGCGCACCCGCGGCATCAACGGAGAGCAGTGAGGCGGAAACAGAGAAAAGCGATGAGACGGCAACAGCGGAAACGGATGGCGCCGACGATCAGGGGACGGCACAGGAGAGTGTGGATCCTTTCGGAAAATATGAGGATGGACTCGAGATCCATTTTGCAAGGCAGGTGGATGAAAATATGTATGACAATGCGCTTGCAAATCTTCCGGGACAGTCTGTGGAAGAGAACATGTGGCTGGACACATATAAGGAAGAGATCGGGGTTCAGGTAGTTTATGACTGGTATGTAAAAGGCAGGACAGAGTATGAGCAGAAAGTGAACGTGACCATAGCCAGCGGAGAACTGCCGGACGTGATGGAAGTTACTGCTTCTCAGATGATGCAGCTTGCCGATGCGGGACTGATCTGGGATATGACAGAGGTCTTTGATACCTACGCATCAGACTTTACGAAAAGCGTGATGATGCAGGAGGGGGACACCGCTTTTGTTGCGGCGCAGAAGGACGGCATGCTGTGCGGCATACCGGAATCCTCCGGAGCCAGCGATTCTGTTGATCTGATGTGGATCCGTCAGGACTGGCTTGATAACCTGGGATTATCTCAGCCTAAGACAATAGACGAACTGATCAACGTGATCGAGAAGTTTACGACGGATGATCCTGACGGGAACGGTGTGGATGACACATACGGCCTCGGTGTGACAGGTGCTCCTAACGTTCTTACAAGGAATTACGGAAGTCTCGTAGGTTTCTTTGATGCATTCGGTGCGCATCCGACGATCTGGGTAGAGAAGGACGGCGAGTTGGTATACGGCGGCATTCAGCCGGAATGTAAGGAAGCGCTGGTTAAACTGCAGGAGCTTTATAAAAAGGGCTGTATTGATCCGGAGTTTGGCGTTATGGATTCTTCCAAGGCCGGTGAGACTGCGGCGGCAGGAAAGTGCGGCGTGACTTATGGACAGCAGTGGCTGCCGCTTGTTTACTTTCATTCCAATTACAGTCTTGACAACAATGCGCTGTGGACGGCTTATGAACCGGTGTCCGTCAGTGGGGATCCGGCGGAGGTTTCCGCTGAAGTGGGTGTTTCCAGATGGCTTGTTGTAAATAAGAATTTCGAGCATCCGGAAGCGGTTGTGAAGATGGCGAATGTGTTTATCGAAAAGTGCTGGGGTGAAACGGGAGATAACGGTAAATATTATGCACCGCCGGAAGCAGAGAGTATTTGGAAATTATCACCTGTGCAGACACAGATGCCTCTGAAGAACGTAATGGCGTTCCGGGACATCGAAGCGGCCAAAGCCAATGATGCCACAGATTCCTTAAACGGAGAGGCAAAGTCTATCTGGGATAAGTTAGACAGGTTTTATTCGGGAGAAGGCACCAGTATGGAATGGGGCTGGGAGAGAATTTATGGACCGGATCCGAGTTCCTATTCAGCCATTGATCGTATGATCTCGGAAGACAGAATCTATATCAACCGGTTTTCGGGAGCACCTACCGAGACCATGACCGAGAAAATGTCTACCCTGGAATCCATGCGGGACGAAACTTTCACCAAGATCATTATGGGCGAGTCTCCGATCGAAGAGTTTGATGTCTTTGTGGAGAGTTTTAACAAATTAGGCGGAGAGCAGATCACGGCAGAAGTGAATGAGTGGTATGCTACAGCAAAGTAACAGCAGAGGGATACGACGGAAAATTGTTACAGGTAATAGAATTTATGGCGCAGGGGCAGTTATTTCTGCCCTTGCGCTGGTCAGTCAAAGAGATCAATTGTCGGAAGGGAGGGCAAAATGAAAAAAGAAAAGATACAGAGAAGACAGATCAGATTGAAAAAGGAACTTCCGTTTCATATCATGTTGTTGCCGGGTGTGATCATGACTTTTATATTCAGTTATATTCCCATGGCCGGGATGGTCATTGCTTTTCAGAAGTTTATACCGGCCAAGGGTCTGTTTGGGGATCAGAAATGGATCGGATTTGAGAACTTTACATATCTGTTTAACATGCCGGGAGCGCTTGCGGCGTTGAGGAATACGATCAGTATTGCGTTTTGGAAGATCATCCTCTCGCTGGTGGTGCCGATCATTGTGGCAATCCTTTTGAATGAGGTGCGGTCATCTAAATTCCGCAGGACGGTTCAGACGGCGATCTATCTGCCCTATTTCCTGTCCTGGGTTATTTTCAGTGGTGTGCTGCTTGATATTCTGTCGCCATCCAGTGGTATTGTAAATAGCTTTTTGAATATGCTGGGGCTGGAGTCGATCTTTTTTTTGGGGGATAACAGATATTTTCAGGCAACGATCATCTGGACAGATATCTGGAAAGGGTTCGGATTTGGGACTATCGTCTATCTGGCGGCCATTACGGGGATTGATCAGAGTCTTTATGAGGCGGCGACGATGGACGGTGCGGGACGGTTTCGAAAGATGTGGCATATTACATTGCCGGGCATGAGGATGATTATTGTATTGATGGCGGTATTGTCTTTGGGTAATATTCTGAATGCCGGATTTGATCAGATCTGGAATCTGATCAGCCCGCAGGTGTATGAGACGGGAGATGTCATCGATACGTTTATTTATCGAATCGGTATGATAGATGCACAGTTTGGTCCGGCCACGGCTATGGGTGTCTTTAAGTCGGCCGTATCCTGTTTCTTTATTTCCGTATCTTATTATCTGGCATATAAACTGTTTGATTACAGAGTTTTCTAGGAGGTGCAGAATGGCGAAAAAGGAACCTCAAACAAATAAAATCAGGATGTCTGCGGCGGACAGGGTTTTTCATGTATGTAATACGATATTCCTGATCGCGCTGGCTCTGGTCTGCATTCTGCCGATCATTAATATTCTGGCCATATCGCTGAGTGGCAATGCCTCGGTGACGGCAGGACTGGTCACGCTCTGGCCGGTTGATTTTACGATCAATTCCTACAAGTATGTGGCGATGAGAGTCGATTTCTGGCGATCCATGGGTGTATCGCTTCTCAGATGCGCACTGGGAGTTTCCATCAATGTTTTTATGTGTGTGATCACGGCTTATCCACTGTCCAAGAGCACGCATAGATTTAAAGCCAGAACGGCCTATGCCTGGTTTTTCTTTCTGACCATGTTGTTAAACGGCGGTCTGATTCCGTGGTTTATGACGATCAAGAGTCTGAATCTTCTGGGGACAATATGGGCGCTGGTGCTTCCGGGGGCAGTACCGGTATTCAGCGTTGTTCTGATGCTGAATTTCTTCCGGGGAATTCCGGAGGAACTGGAAGAGGCGGCGGTGATGGACGGAGCCGGGCAGTGGACGATCATGTCAAAGATTTATGTGCCGCTTTCCAAGGCGTCTATGGCGACGATCTGTCTGTTTTCCATCGTGCACCACTGGAATTCCTGGTTTGACGGTATCATTCTGATGAACAGGCCGACTCAGTATCCGCTGCAGAGTTATCTGCAGACGATCGTGATCCAGTCAAGCTTAACGTCCGGTTCTTCCATAGATTGGGAGACACTGGTCTCCGTCTCTGACCGGACCATAAAATGCTCACAGATCTTCCTCTCCATCATTCCGATCATGCTGGTATATCCCTTTTTACAGAAATATTTCGTAAAGGGTATGGTACTTGGCTCTGTGAAAGGATAATGACAGTAATGAAAATGATCTTCAGGTTAAAAACATCCCGCAAGGTATTAGGATCGGTCATTTTCGTATGCATTGGGTTCTACGTGATGGGAATCCTGGGAAATGCATACAGCCGACATATTCTGCTGGAACAGATGCTTGGCAGTCTGGATGCCCAGGCTGCCTATATGCAAAGCCGGATGGAACAGGATATTGACAGTCTGTTAAAGATTCAGAATACGGTGCTTATTGATCTGAATACTTCAAAGCTCAATGTTTTGTGGGGCGGAGCCGGCAATTATGAGAATACGCTGCTGATCAAAAGAATATCCGGGCGGCTTTCTGAGATCAAAGAAATGTACACGATCGTAGATAAGGCAGAAATGTATTATCCGCGTAAGGGAATTGTGATCAGCGATTCGCAGCCGATCATGCGGCATTATGAAGGGGATAACTATTATGATTACCGGATGATCAATGCAGATGAGGAGGAGGGGATCGTATTTACCTCTTATTTTCCTGTGCAGGCGTTGAAAGGAGAGAGAAAAAATGCGGCTTATTATTGCCGGATCACGTTGTCGCCGGAGTCTTTGAACCATACACTGAACGACATGCTGGGAGAAGGGGAGGAAAGCATCTACCTTCTCTCGGAAGAAGGGAATATGCTGTCCGGTTCCGGCGGGAATTTCGTGGAGACGGAGGCGGATACGGTAAGATTGGAAGCGGTAAGGGCATATCTGGCGGATCATAAGGATGCACAGGCTTTCAGAGTGCGGGGCGAGGAACTGGGTTCCTGCATCTACAGTGCAAGAACAGGGATATGGATCGTTTACTTTTGTCCGGACAGTGTGATCAGCAGGTCGTTGTCCTTCTTTTTGCTGCTGAATGCAGGATTGACCTTGTTAGTCATTGTTCTTTTCCTGTCTTATACGTTCTATGTGGAGCGCAAACTGGTAAAACCTATGGACAGGATCATCGATGCGATGGAGGACAGGAACAACCATTATTTTATCGAAGAAGATGAAACGGATGAGTTGGCAGTTATTTATAAGAGATATAACCAGGTTATTTCGCATGTGGAGGAACTGAGCAGAGAAAATATGGAAATGAAATACCAGGCGCGGCTGGCGGAGTTTCGGCAGCTGCAATACCAGATCCGGCCTCATTTTCTGTACAACAGTATCTTTATGATCTATCGGATGGCGCGCGCGGAGGAGAATGAGACGATTGCTTCTTTCGCCAGGCATTTGTCTAAATATTATCAATATATAACAAGAACGAATGACTGCTTTGTCAGTTTAGAGCAGGAAATTGAGCATATCAATGATTACCTGGAGATCCAGAAGGCGCGCTTCGGAGAACGGATTCATGTGTTTATGGAGCCGGTACCGGATAAGGCGAAAGATTTAAAGATTATTCCCCTGATCCTGCAGCCATTAGTGGAAAATGCTTATGAACATGGCATGAAGAACTGTCTGGAAGGGGGTATGATCAGGATAAGGACAGACTATCAGGACGGTTATTTCAGCTTTTGTGTTGAAGATAACGGGGATGGTCTGAAAGAAGATGAATTGATGGAATTGAAGCGAAAGATTAGTATAGAAGAGATTAATTCGGAAGAAATACACGGCCTTGCCAATACGAATGCCAGAATCAGGAGATGGTATAAAGGAAAAAGCGGCCTTTATGTGGACAACCGGGAGGACGGCGGATTTTTGGCGTTGGTAAATATATTAGTGGAGGATATCTATGTACAATCTTCTGGTGGTGGATGATGAACCCTTTATTCTGGAATCTCTTGGGCGTATGCTGGAGAAGGAATGTCAGGAGAAATTTTTTGTCTATAAAGCGGCTTCCGCGACCCTGGCGCTGGATATTTTTGAGAATCACAGGATTGATATGCTGATCACGGATATCTGCATGCCGGGAATGGATGGTTTTGAACTGCTGAATATTATTGAGACGGTCTGGCCTGACTGCGTCGCTGTCTTTCTGACGGGACAGTCAGAGTTTGAATATGCCCAGAAAGCAGTCCATACGAAGGCTATGGAATTCGTGCTGAAAATGGATGGCGACGAAGCGATTCTGGAAGCCGTCAATAAGGGGTATGAGAAGCTGGAACGACTGTATGAAGAAAAAAGAAGACTTGTGGAACAGCAGGACCGCCGGAAGGAGGTTTTGCCGCTGCTGAAAAGGGACTGCATCAGGGAACTGATCTTTAATGAAAAATGGGAAGGGAAGAGAAGGCAGTATTTTACGGAGCGGATGTCGATGATCAATGACAGGTTTGTCTGTGAACGGAATTTTCTACTGACGGCGGTTTTCTTTGAATCGCACGATGATCTGCTGACGGAAAACGATATGCTCAAAACGATTGAGTCTGTTCTGGCGCCGGCTTTCCGGACGGTGAGTTCGCTTGTGACAGTGAATACAGGAATCCTTCTGGCGCAGGATGAAGAGAATAAAGCGGCGAAATTAAAGGGCTTTCTGGAAATTGCAAAAAAGGTCTGTGAGAAATCAGGACAGTGTTCCCCTTTGGTATGTGTGTATGACGGCAGCGTCAATCTGGATAAGGCGGCGGATGCCTTTTCCGTGCTGCAGTATTCCAGATTTGAGATTGATGATACGGAAGGTATCCAGCTCTGTGGAGAAGAGAAATTTTCGTACTATACGTGGAACGAAGGAGCTGCTATTGTAGGAGTAACAGATACGGAAAGGCTGGAAGAGAGTCTGTCCAATGCCGATCCCGAGGTGTTCTTTGCACTGCTGAATGAAATAAAGAATAAATACTGCAAAAGCGTACGGTTTACAAAAGCCTCTGTCTATCTTGTATGTGCGTCCATCCTTCTGCAGGCGCTTTTAAATAATCTGCCCAAAGAAAGCGATGTCTGTGGGCAGTTTGATATCCGCAAACTGGCGAATTATGATCTCCATAAGGGATTTTATGATGCGATGAACTTTCTGGAGACGGTGGCGGATCATTATTTCAGGCTGCGTCAGAATGTGAAGACAGATGTGAAAAGCCAGATTGTGTACCAGGTCAATACCTTTATTCTGGAACATATCTCGGAGGATCTGTCGATGGTCAGACTGGGAGAGCTGGTGGGGCTGCATCCGGTATATCTGTCCAGGATCTATAAAGAGATAACAGGTACGCTGCCCGGAAAGTATATTATGATGCAGCGGGTGAATGAAGCGAAGCGTCTTCTGACGGATTCCAGGATGCCGATCCAGACGATCGCAGAGCGGACAGGTTTGAATACGGCCTCGTATTTCAGTCATTATATTAAGAAGCATACAGGGTTTACACCACAGGAGATCAGAAACGGGGCACAGTAAATAGTTTAATGATTTATGGAAGCGGATGTTGTATGAGGTTCCGGATCGGTGCGAAGAACAGGAAGGCCTGCTGTTCAACCAGGAATTGGACTCAGCGCAAAACGCTTCGGAATGGAGGAAAAGCAGATGGAAGTGAAATTTGGGAAATACCGCGCCTGTTTTACGAAGGGCGGCGTACAACTTAAGAGAGAAGGAATTCTATTGTACTATAATAAACGGCCGCTCTACGCACTCGTGAAGACTGCCGAGGCGATCACAGACTTTTATGATGCGCCGTACAGGGAAATAACATTGGAAGAAGAAAGGGTGACCGGCAGGGGAACGGTGGACACAGCGGCCGGTTCCAGGCTTTCTTTTGCAGATACGTATGAGACGGCGGGCGAGGGGATGAAGATCTCAAGAAAGGTGCGGGTGGAGCAGGCCGGAGACGATCTGGGGTTTGCCACGAAGCTGTCTTTTACGATGGAGGAGTCCTCAGAGTATACAGATTACCAGTATTTTGCACCGGGTGTGTGGTATCTGCAGAATGAGTATGCGCCGCCGTGGGCAATCGGGAAGGGACTGGACGCGGAGTATTTCTGGCGATTTGAGACCCGGTACGCCCTGCCGCTGTTTGCCATGCAGAGCAATGCATCGGGAGAGATGATCTCACTGTCCCGTTTTGCAGCAGATGTGACGCTTCGCAATCTGGATATTGTCATGTCGGAGACGACGGTGGATCCTTCTTTTACGATCGCGTCCATCGGTATGAGCCGCCCGGAAGACAGGACGCTCAATTATCTCTACTATGGGTATGCCGTGCGCAGGGAGACCGACACGGTAAGCGACGGTCTTTCGATTGACTATGTTTATCCGGGAACGGAGAGCGAAATTCCCCGGGATGATTTCTATGCCTCCATAGATTTCGGGATACGCTCCAGACGGACCGGTTACGTTTTTCATCCCATGGAGGAAGGGTTTGCGCAGGAGTATGCGGTTGCCGTGAATTTGGGACAGTATGACGGCTTTCAGCCGATGATGCGGTCGATCTGGAGACGGACTTATGAGCGTATGCGCGACCGGCTGTTCGCGGTAGATAACGAGCAGCATTACAAGAATTGTATGTATTTTCTGCGGGAACTGACCCGCAGGTATGGAGAATCTTACGGTCTGCCTTTTGCGGCGCAGCTGCCGCATATGGATGCCAATTCGGTGTCTTTCCAGTTCGGTTTCGTCGGACAGCAGCCGGGGATCGGGTATCAGCTGCTGCGATACGGAGATCTGTACCAGGATCAGGAAGCCTGGGAGAAGGGCAGGGGGATTCTGGATTTTTGGGTAAAAAATGCCATGACCAAAAGCGGTGCGCCTGCCGTGTGCTACCATCCTGCGATCGGCGGCTGGGAACCGTATCCGTTCTGGACGAGAATGATCGCCGATGGGATGGAGGCGATACTGGACGGCTGGCTGTATTTGCATAAAAAAGGCACAGAGGAAGATGCATGGCTTGCCTTTTGTACGAAAACGGCGGACTGGTATGTACGTATTCAGAATGAGGACGGCAGTTACTACCGTTCTTATAAGGAGGATGGCTCCGTGAATATGGATTCCAAAGCCAATACGCCCAGCCCGATCCGCTTCCTGATCCAGATGTATCTGGTGACGGGAGATGCGTCCTACAGACAGGCGGCAGTGCGGGCCGGAGAGTGGGCTTATGAGAACCAGCATCTGAAGATGGAGTACAGAGGCGGCACCTGCGACAATCTGGATGTCACAGACAAGGAGGCGGGGATCTATGCGCTCTTCGGATTTCTGGCCCTCTATGACCTGACGGCGGATAAGAAGTGGCTGGAGGCTGCGGTGTCAGCGGCGGATTATACGGAAACATGGACTTATGCGTGGACATTTCCGGTGGTGGCGCCGCAGCCGGTACACCCCTTCAACCACTATTCGATCAGCGGACAGAGCATCATAACGCTTGGCGGCGGTGCGGATGTCTATATGGCTGCCTGCTCCTACACTTATTACAGACTGTATTTGCTGACCGGGGATGTGCATTACAGGGATTTTGCAGAATTTATCCACAACAATACCAGGCAGGCCAACGATGTGGACGGCAGCGTAGGCTACCGCTACAGGGGGCTTGGGCACGAGAGCGGCAATTTCGCACTGCAGGTGCTGGATTCCCACTATCACTGGCTGCCATGGTGTACGTTCGTGGAGATTGACCCGGTCTCGCGGCTCTATGATACCTTCGGCGTCTATGAGATCGCGGACGCCGAACGGCTTGGTATGGAGGAGCGGTGCAGAAAGAACAGGATATATGAAAACTACTGTGTAAATCCGGTGTAAGAGCAGAATGTGGGAGCGGGACGGGAGTTACCGGTTTTCGGAGATAAACGAAGCGTATTTCGACCGGGCGGAAGAGATGCTTTCGGTGATGAAAGAATATGATATGATCCCTTTTGAAAAGGTGGGGCCCCTTGCGGCATATATGGTGGAGCGGTTTGCAAAATATATGGCCCAATCTATTCTGTATCCGGGGATACGGGGTATGAGACAGAGCAGGTGGTCAGGTACTATCTGGAGATTCTTGACGTACTGCATGAAAAGGATCCCCAGGGACTGACGACGCTGTATCTGCTGTATGCCTTTGCCTTCTGGTTCCTGATCGGATTCGGGCTTGTCGGTTATCTTTGTTCCGGATTGTTTCTGCGTGCGTTTCGGCGGTTTACGAGGCGGGAGGATCTGGAGGATACTGAACAGAACGTGTGATAACAAGCGAAAAAATCTCTTGTAACAAAGGGAAAATGCGGTATAATGAAAGAATAAGTGTGTTATATTAAGGGAAGCAGAGAAAAAGTCGTGGGGTGATTACTGTGTTAATGAGATTTTCCATATCGAATTTCATGTCATTTGGGTACAGAACAAATGAAAAAGGAGAGAGCGTACCAGTGGAGTATCATCTCTACGCAGGGCGATCAGAACAGCATAAGGAAAGAATTGTTGTCTGTGGAGAAAGAAAAGTATTAAAGTTTTCTTCTATTTATGGGGCAAATGCATCCGGTAAGACCAATCTGATCAGAGCGATAGATACCGGAAGGAGGATTGTGTTAGGTACAATGGAGAATGGGGCCTTCCATGACAGGTTTTGCAGAAGTGATCCGTCTAATGTGGACAAACCGACTCTGTTTGAATACGAATTTACAATAGGAGAGAGATGTTTTGCCTATGGATTTACTGTGAACCTGGAAAGAAACAAGGTTCTTTCAGAATGGTTGTATGAGATGAAGAATGCAGAGGAACAGGTTATTTTCGAAAGGCTGACAGAGGATGAGCAGTATTATTTTGACGAGAAGATGTTTCGGCAGGAAGACAACAAAGAACAATTTCACTTTTTTATAAAAGATGCAAACCGTATAGATACTACTTTGCTTTTATATGAAATAAACAGACGAAGAATGGCAGAGGATGATTTTGATATTTTTTACAGAGTATTTGGGTGGTTTAAAGAAAAACTGATCGTAATTTATCCGGAAACCAAAACAGGAGCAAGCTATTTCCTTTTTGACAGTGATAATAACAGGCTGGTGGATATATTAAAATATCTGGATACCGGAATAACGGATTACAGCATGCGGGTCATGAATGAAGCCGCATTCAGAGAGTACTTCCCGGATGAAACTTTAGCTGACAAAATATTACATCATTCAGATATTGATACCAGATTTAGTACGAAAGGCATTCTTAATTTTGGCAAAACGCTGTTTGAACTGGATTATGGTGAAAACGGGGTGAAAAGAATTGCAAAATTAATGTTTCAGCATGGAGAAGATGGCGGCAGCTACGAATATGGGGAAGAATCAGACGGAACGCAGAGACTGATTGAATTGCTGGATGTGATCTTAAATGATGACGGGGATAAGGTTTTTGTGATTGATGAATTGGACCGCAGTCTTCACCCTCAGATGACTATTAAATTTGTAGAAACTTTTCTTGGTTTTTCCCTGAAAAAACATACCCAGCTGATCATTACGACACATGAGTCAAATTTGATGGACTTGAACATCCTGCGGAGGGATGAGATATGGTTTGCGGAGAAAGATCAGGATAACCAGACAAATTTATATACGCTGGAGAAATTTAAAATCCGATATGACAAGGTTGTGTCGAAAGATTATCTGGCCGGGAGGTATGGTGCGGTTCCTGTATTCAGGGATTTTGAATATGTATGGGGAGGGAGCCGGCATGAAAAAATTGAACCTGAGAAACCCTAAGACATTTGATTATACAAAGGAAGCGGGAGCAATACCGCCGAGAATCAGGTTTTATTGTGTATCTGAAGGCGCTACAGAAGAATCTTACTTTTTTGGTGTTCGAAATAACCGGAAAGAACTGCATATTAAGAATGATGTTTATATAGAAGTGGTTGAGAAACAGGAAGGTCAGGAGACATTAAGCCATCCCATGCAGCTGGTGCATGCCTGTTTACTGCAAATGGGACATATTGACGACAACGGTGATCCGGTGCCGGAAAACAGACGGCAGGAGTATTGTAAATGGGAAAATTTTGATGAGAAGATAGACAGGGTATGTGTTATTTTTGACAGAGATTACAGAAATCTGGAAGGATCGATCGGAACGATCTTTGAAATCTGTAATAACCATGGGATCAAAATAGTGATGTCCAATCCTAATTTTGAATTGTGGCTGTTGATGCATTTTCCAAATATAAGGCAATATACGCCGCAGATGCTTTTGGAAAATAAGAAGAATCTGCGGCATCAGTTGTTTAAAGATGCATCGTCAAATAAAAAATATCTTGAAATTCTGGTTTCGCAAAATGCAGAGGGTTATTCAAAAGGGAGCAAATTGGTATTTGAAAGGTTTTTGCGGCTTATAGATACTGCAGTTGAACAGGCTGAACTATAGTTCCCACTACTTTTCCAACTACAATTGGAAGAAGGTGGTAAAATTACCAGTAAATACAATACTTTAGGTTG
>VSOD01000075.1 GCA_009774655.1 Lachnospiraceae bacterium | reverse complement strand
CACACCCCCCCCCCCTCCTCTCCCCTGCCCTCCCTCCCCCCGCGTTTGTGCGCCCCTCCATCATATACTTCCATACACCTTTCGTAATAATAAATGGATCTTTCGGCGATCCCTTTTTTTGCTTTTCCACTACTGGTAGAAAAACACAGACTGTAGTGGGCATCCGCCAACAGCTTGTTGATGCGTAGATCGTTTGGATATCTCTTTAATAGCTCTGTGCCCGCTGATATTGCTGTGTGATATTGTTCTTCCGACAGAAGAAGTTCTATTTCCAGTATTTTTTTATCTAAATTTTTATAGGATTTCTCATATCCTAACAGGGAGTCAATGGAAACCTGAAATATTTCTGCGAGATCAGGCAAAAGCTCCAGATCAGGACGATTACTCCCTATTTCCCATTTAGACACCGCACTTACAGAGACATTCAACAGTGCGGCAAGCTGTTCCTGTGTCAATCCACTTTTTTTTCTGAAATATATGATATTATTTTTTAATTCCATGTTATCTTCTCCGGTTCTACTATTCTGTTTCTTTTTACTTCGCTCAGGCGAAGAATATCAGGAAAATTCAATTTTTCAATTTCACTGAACCATCAATTTTTTATTTTTAATTATAACCCTTTTATTGCAATGCTTCAAATATCTTTCCGAATGAGAAATAATGATGATAATTCTGTCAGCATACATTGCAAGGATTTCTGTGATAATATCTTCACCGCTCTTTTCATCGATGGCATTAAAAGATTCGTCCAATATGATAACGTCTGGATCCTGCAGGAATATCCTGCCCAACATGATTTTCTGTTTATCGCCGCCTGAAAGATTGGCGCCATTCTCATAAACAGTCATATCCAGTCCCTGCTCACTTTTCAGAAATTTCTGCATAAATTCCATTTTCAGAAGTTGTTTCCATTTTTTTTCCGGCACAGTGTTTCCTAAAGTAATGTTTTCTTTAATAGAAAAAGGAAGCAGATAGGAATTTTGTGCCAGATAAAATATTTTGTTTCTGAGAGCGCGATTTTCAATCATTTTCAGATCGAAACCATTGATTTTTATACCTTCGCAGTGCAGAAATTTAGTCAGCATCTTTACAAAGGTAGATTTGCCGCTGCCTGAATCTCCTGTCAAGGCTATTCGATCTCCCTTTTGAAATGAAAAGTGTCCCTCTGTGATTAGTTTTGTGTCTCCATAACCGATATTTTTGATCTCACCGGAGATGTTCTCTATTTTGCCAGGGACAATATTTCCATCCTCTTCATAATTTGCCTCAATTTCTTCTGAAACAAAGCGGACTGCACCGTGTAGATCACGCAGATTAATCTGTATATTGATTACTTCTCCAATGGAAGTATAATAAATATCATTAATCAGATTTAAGTAGATCATATCTCCAATAAATGCTTTTCCAGTAATAAATAAATAAGTAATGTAGAGAAAGCAGCTGTTTTTCAGCAGTAACGATATGTATTCTAAAATTGTACATATATCCATTGCATAGGAATTTGCTTTCCTTTCCATTTTTGTGATATTTCCAATACTTTTACTGATAAAGGATAAAATTCCTTCTTTATCACAATTTTGTTTAATACTGTTTACATCAGAAATAACTGCTTTCATATTTTTATTATTTTTTGCTGAAATATTTTGCAGTTCGTAACTGTATTGAGACAGTCTGGATTTTTCGCCGTTCAATAATTTCTGAAATCCAAAATATTGCAGCGGAATCTGAAGAAAATACAATATAGCTAATTCCATATTGATTTTCGTAACCATACATAAAACTACAATGACTGTTATTGCGGACACAAAGATTCCGGTGAGAGAGGTACAATACAGATTAAATATTGTGGAAACTGTATGGTTAACTCTTTCCGCTATATAGGAGGGTTCCATTTCATTAATTTTATTATAAGAAACATGAAAAATTTTTTGATACAAATTGCGCGTTTCTTCGTTTTTAAATTTTTCCGTGAACCAGAAGCGAAAACGGTTATACAGAAATTTGATGGCATATAAGATTGTCAGTACAATCAGATAAATGAGGATCTTTCCTGTATGAAAGCCGTCTTTTAATGTAATGTCTATGGCGTTCCGCAGAATCAACGGTGCAATAACAGATAGGGAACTTATCATGAGCAGAAGACATATGTTTTTCAAGATCTCTTTGTAGTATCTATGAAACAATTCTTTATCATAAAAGAATTTCATGATTCACCTCCAAACTGGATACTTCTTAAATACTCTTGGCATTCCTTTTTTGCATGTTTGCAATATTCCCCTCTTCCTTCCAGAAGACTTCCTGTCAAATTATAAGACACAGCTTTACACGGACCACCACAGAGATATTTGTAAGCACATTTTTTACATTCAGAATTATTTATATCATTGTTAAAAAAGAATTCTGTTAACATGTGATTGTTAATATTAATTCAAAAATCCCAGCATTAACTGGGATTTTTAATCTACATTGTTGCTGTTCCACCAAATGATCCAGCGGCTCCCCCACATCCACTATGCGTTTCTATGGGTTCTGTTTCTGGTAATTAAACTACGATTCCAGTGTTTTCCATGTGTATTTCCCCTTTCGTATAAAAAATAACCTTGTGACGATTTTATTTTATCATAAAGGTAATTTTGTTTGTATGGATTATCTATAAACTTTTGTTTTTTAAAATTATAGAAATAGTCTATATTATTGGTTAATTTCTGCCTATTGGTATCAGAGAATGCCGTTTTATCATATGTTGTGGTGATCTATTGCAAAACTGCCTGAAAAGTCAAATCTTTTATGACTGGTATGGTATGATCGGGAAGGCTGCCGTCTTCTGCAGAAGTCCAGGCGACTACATTTGCATGTTCGGCGGGCACCTGCGGAAATTCCGGAAGGGTATCGTTATCCAGAACATACAGGGTGTCATAGACGGCTCCCTCGATCAGTAGTGTGACTGTGTGGACAGGAATCTGTGCGATCCATGCCCGGTCGAGAAAATCCTTACGTGCTTTGATATAATCCGCAATAAAGGTTATCTGTTCCGAACGGTCACCGCTGTATCCGTTTCTGGCATACTGATCCTCCCAGCGCACTTGATCCATGGCGGCGGAAGCGGCAGTGATCTCGTCCAGCATCGGCAGTATTTCGTCAGCCAGAAGCGTCAGATAAGGGCTGATTTCCTGCGCATAACAGGAAACGATCTTCTCATAGACTTCCGGTTTATGATACAGGCTTTGGAACCAGACCGAGGAATCACTGTGGGATGCCAGTCTGGACAGACGCTCCGGGGATGTGGAGATCTGCCCCAGATATGCGGGCGAATTCCCCCAGGAAACATCGTAATCCCAGACAGGCCCGGCGTACAGACGGCCGTCAATGGTATCCGAATCCTTGTAGAAATAAGAGCTTGCCACACCGCCGTCATAGTTGGCAGTAACTTCTTCCAACAGATATTTACGGACAAAAGAATCTACATCGATCAGGTCCTGATAAGATTTTCCGGTAGTGCCGTCGATGCCTTCTGCAGAGAGAATGGCATTCTCTACACTTTGGACATAGCTGTCGATATAAGCGATCTGCGCTTCCGAGGTATACTCCGGGTCACGGACAATAAAGCACTCCTTCGCTTCTGTTATAAAATAACTTTCGTTTATTTCCACTTCTTTTAAAAATCTGTTATCGAAATCCCGTTCAATAAGATAACCGCCGGTGATGTCCTCAGGATCATTGGGAATCTGTTTTGCTTTGGTGGTATCCGTCCACGCCGTCTCATAGGTACTTAGATCCTCTGTCTCATTTTCATGCTCAGTGGCCTTCTGCAGATCCGAAAGCAGGAGGCGGTTTTCCTGAATCTCAATTTTTTCCACAACGTAATAATTACCGACATATTCTTTATTTACATACAGATCAACAAAGGTTCCTTCTTCCGACTGCGGCAGGTTAAGATGACCGGCCAGGCTTCTGGAAAGAGCATTGCGGATCAGGGAAGAATCGGCCGAATTGGAGACGAAGACCCATTTTTTCCCTGGTTCCATGTCAAGAAAAGGAGCGTCTTGTGTCAGCTTGATCTGGTAAGGCTTTTTGTCAAATTCTGTGTAGGAAGTGTTACCCCGGCCCTTAATGTATTCGAGAGAATGCTCCAGGCTGAAACTGCCGTCCGGTTCCAGTACCTTGATCGTTCCGGGCTCTTTTATATTTTTGTCGCTGTTGATCTGGTCGGAGGTCCCGGATTCGGTTTCGATAAAAACTGCCGGGATATGTTCCGAATACAGAAAGACCACGGAATCAGGGTCGATGTTCTCAGGGAGTTCCGGCTCCAGTCCTGCCTCCCTGCAGGCAGAAGGCAGAAAGGCATAATACTGTCCGTTCTTTGGCCAGAGGCTGATTTCCAGTCCGGCCACGTTAAAATGAAGGGAGTTTTCATTTGCCAAAATATGGTTGTCAGCTCCTGTGTCGGAAGATTGACTGCCTGCTGCGTTGTCAGTTCCTGCGTCAGAAGATTGACCGTCTGTTGTGGCGCCTGTTCCATCGGCAGAGATTTCTCCGGCGGTTGTGTTGTTTGTGTTAACTGCAGCCAGGACAGAGGCAGCTTCGGCTTCGGTTTCTGATTCCGCCGACCTGCTTTTTTCCAGAACATGGGAGATGACAGTCACACATATAACTGCGGCAAAGAGAACGCCCGCATACAGGCAGGCGATGTATTTTCTGTTCATTTTCTGTAACTATGCTCCTCTGTTTTTATGATAAGGCGATGGACAATCCTACCGGACAGTGATCCGAACCCATGATATCTTTATAGATAACGGCGTCCTGTAATGCGTCTTTCAGAGAATCCGACACAAGGAAATAGTCGATACGCCAGCCTGCGTTCTTGGCTCTGGCACTGAAACGGTAGGACCACCAGGAATAGGCTCCTTCCAGATCGGGATAAAAGTGCCGGAAGGTGTCGATAAAGCCGGCTTTGGTCAGAGCAGTGAATTTGTCCCGCTCTTCGTCCGTGAAACCGGCGTTTCTGCGGTTGGTCTTCGGATTTTTGAGGTCGATCTCCTTATGGGCAACATTCAGGTCACCGCAGAAGATGACGGGCTTCTTTTCTTCCAGTTTCTTTAGATATGCGAGAAAGTCATCTTCCCAGCACATGCGATAGTCAAGCCTCGCCAGCTCGTTTTGTGAGTTGGGGGTGTAGACGGTGGTAAAATAAAATCCGGGAAATTCAAGCGTGATCACGCGTCCCTCGTGGTCGTGTTCCTCGACTCCGATGCCGTAGGAAACCGAAAGAGGCTCCGTCTTCGAGAAGATGGCCGTGCCGGAATAGCCCTTTTTCTCCGCATAATTCCAGTACTGGTGATAGCCCGGAAGATCCAGTGTGATCTGTCCTTCCTGCAGCTTCGTCTCCTGCACGCAGAAAAGATCGGCGTCCTCGGCCAACAGAAATTCGGTAAATCCCTTGCCCACACAGGCTCTTAAACCGTTAACATTCCATGATATAAATTTCATAATGTCTTCCTTTCTTTTGTGTTCTCTTGAAAAGCGAACTGTTCACTGTTTATTTATAATATTCTTTGACCAGGTCGTCCACGATCTCCTGCGAAAGATCATACATGCCGTCCAGCCGTTGTTCGTAATTGTCTTTCGTCAGCCGGGCTTCTCCTTTGGCAAGTCTGTCATAGATATAGTAGTTGATATCTTTGGAAAAGTGGATCATATCCATATAATTGTCCAGGTTCGTGATGATATCCCTGTCGTCCTGATAGAAATAAACTTCCGCATTGTCATATTCCAGCAGAGCCGCAACAGCCTGTTTTTCATTGTAGATCACGGCATCCCGTTCACCGCTCCTGCAGGCGTTATCCCACCAGAGCATGGAGTAGGGCGGAAAAAAGAATTTGAAAGTAGTCTCCGGGTGCGCCTCCAGCTGTGCCGTGAGCAGGGCGATATTTCCGGCCAGCTCTTCGCTGTTCGCAGTTTCGGGCTGCATCTCCTTGACCACAGGCAGACGGGTATAAAGGCCCATCGCCATTTCCCGGCTGAAATGCTTCCACTGTGCCCAGTTGTAGGAGTTCCCTTCATCATAATCGCCAAGCAGGGAGAAGGCCAGCATATGGGGCAGTTTATTCATCAGCACATCCTTGTTGAGCAGATAGGGATAGTCGTTCAGCGGATTTTTGTCATATAAATACATCGGACAGCCGGTGGATTCATAAGTCGGCTGTGTGCTGGCCGAGAGGGAGGAAGGGTCGATGTTGTAAAAAACATATCTCAGGTCATGTTTCTCAAAGGCGCTGTCGAGCAGATAACACAGATCAGCGGTGGCGCCGTAGGAACGAATGGCCTTGATCGTCTGACAGCCGAATCCCTCATCAAACCAGTGGTCATTATAATTCTCGCACACCGAAGAACCCACGATCAACGCGTCGTAGTCAAAAGTGCGTAGTGTGCCGATGCACTGGTATTCTTTATCCGTCAGCACGGCTTTGAGACCGGGCAGAGGCTTGTGATAATGATAAAAAGGGTCAAAGACAACCACCACGGCGATGACGGCCGAAAGCAGCAGGATGCTTCTTATAAAAAAAGATCTGATAAATTTTCTGTCGGCTTCCATAGTTTTCTCCATTTCTGCGCTGCTTTTTGCGCTGATCATTTGAGCTTTTCCTGTGTAGTCTGTCTGTGCCGGTCTGCGGCTAAAAGTTGAAATACAAAAATGTGCTGACCTGTGACAGCGATACGATGCACCAGATCAAGAGGATGCAGATAAGCCAGCATCTTTTGGAGGTCAGTTCGCCCCGCATGGTCCTCTCCAGCGCAGTGGGCCGAAAAACAAGCTGGAAGGAGAGCACAAACAGCAGAAGAAGGAAAACAAGATACATATAGCGCACCAGATCGGGAGAAACCATCTCCAGCGCCTGTTTGATCACATACAGCTCGGAGATATCCAGTTGCGCGGCAATTTCGTAGATCTTACCGGTAAAAGTTCCGGAGAAAAGATTCTTAAACAGTTGCATGGCGCCGGCCATACTCTGGCTGCGGAAGAAAAAGAGGGACAGGTTAAAGAGAGTAAAGGTAAAGATCCAGCCCAGCCAGGCAGGGATATGATACCGCGCCGGCCTTTTCTCTTCGCGGCCGTTTATGCCGATGATGCCAAGGTTGTCCCACACGACCAGCAGGCCCTGCATAGCGCCCCAGGCCACATAAGTCCAAGCCGCCCCGTGCCAGAGGCCGCTGAGCAGAAAAACGATGAAAGTATTCAATAACATACGTGTTTTTCCTTTTTTGCTGCCGCCCAGAGGGATATATACATAGGTGATAAAAAAGCGTGACAGCGTGATATGCCATCTCTGCCAGAATTCCTTGATGCTGCAGGCGCGGTAGGGCGCGTCGAAATTGACAGGCAGTTCTATATTGAACATCCTGCCGAGGCCGATCGCCATATCGGAATAGCCGCTGAAATCAAAGTACAGTTCGAACGTATAGGCCAGTATCACCGCCACGGTGGAAATACTGTCCAGAGAAAAAGTCTGTGCAAACCCGTAGTTGGCCACAAGGGCGAAGGTATCCGCCAGCAACACCTTCTTGGCAAGTCCGAGGACAAAAAGATAGATACCGCGGGCGAAGGAAGAAGCATCCGGACAGCGGCGGGAATGATCTTCGAACTGAGGAATCATTTCTTTGTATAAGACAATCGGCCCGGCAATCAGCTGCGGGAAAAAGGTAACAAACGTTATGTAATTAATAAGGGAATAATGTTCGCATTTTCCGAGACATCTGTCAACCACAAAGGATAATTGCTGGAAGGTAAAGAAACTGATCCCCAGCGGCAGCAGGATGTGTTTGAGCGTGTAGTCCGTCTGAAAGATAAAGTTTATATTTTCTATAAAGAAATCATAATATTTAAAGTAGAACAAAATGCCCAGGTTTAACACAATGCCTGCCAAAAGCCCGGTGCGGCGAAAGAGCAGGGTGTGCCGGCTGTCTGCGGGAACCCGCGTAAGCAGCCGGCTGAGGGCATAGTTCAGCCCGATGCTGACCAGAATGATCGCCAGATAATAGAGATTAAAATAACCGTAGAACCACAAAGACATACCGGCCAGGAAGAGATTGGCCAGTCTGTATTTTTTATAAAAGTTAAGTCCGTACCAGCCGAGCAGTACGATGGGCAGAAAGATAAAAATAAAGATGTATGAATTAAATAACATTTGAAATTAATGATCCTTTCTGAAATCAGCCTTTTGTTTTGTAAAAAATGAATGGTGTTATATGCAGATTATAATAAAAACATATGTTATTTATACATATTTTTCAAAGAAAGGCAAAAACTAGTACCGGATACAGTATAACAAATCGAATGTGCAGAAACAAGAAAGAAAGTATTAAATAACAATTCCTAAAAGTCATCAAGGAGGGTATTATGAGAAAATTTGTCACAGGAATTTTGGTCACAACGATGTTTCTTTTATCAGGGTGCGAAGAACAGCTGCCGGAGGATGAGCTGGTCGATCAGGGCCGGGCATTTGAGATGGAGAAGACAGAGGATGATCTGGAAGCAAGCAGTTTTCCCATGTTAAACAGGGAAAAATTTATCCCCCTTACAGAATTGAAGGAAAATGTCAAAGACCTTTTGGGAGACAACTACTGGCCGGAGGTAGATCTGACAAAGGAAGAGCTGGCGTCGAAAACCGGCATCACCGAGGATATGTATGTGGACTTTCTGGCAGAAAAGCAGGTACTGGATGCCCATATTGATACGATGATCATTGTGCAGGCTAAAGAGGCGTATGTGGGAACGGTGGAACAGGCCCTGGAGGATTACCGCACGGCCATCATAGAGGAAAACCGCGACCATCCCCAGAATCTGGGCAAGGCCAAAGCCTCCCGGATGGAGACGATCGACAATTATGTCTGTTTCGTGCTGCTGGGCGCGGATACGACCGCCATCGCCGAACAGGGAGAAGAGCAGCTGATTGATTACTGTCAGGAAGAGAATGAACGGGCACTGTATGTGCTGGAGCAGGATATATTGGAGCAGCTGCGGGATTGAGTGAATATTTCCGGAGCCGTTCTGCAGCATGTTTGAAACTTGATAATGACACACAGAACATGTTTGTGTAAAATGAAAGCGGACCGGGAGACAGGCAGGTGGAACCGCAGACCGCTTTTTATGGCTGTAAATCTGCAAATTGAGGAAGGAGTATTCTACAAATGAACACAGATGATAAAGAAATCAGACTGATCGCCACAGATCTGGACGGAACATTGCTCAATTCCCGCAAAGAAGTTCCGGCAGAGTTCGAGGAATGGGTATGCGCACATTCCGGCATCAAAACGGTGATTGCCAGCGGCCGGCAGTACTATAATATAAGGAAGCTGTTTCCAAAAGCAGCCGACAGAATGATCTATCTGGCGGAAAACGGCGGGATGGTAGTCGAAAACGGGGAAGTCATCTATGCATGTACGATCAGGGAAGAAGATGTGTTAGACTGCATTGAGCGCTTTCAGGAGAAGGAAGGCCATGTGGTCATTGTCTGCGGCGAAAAATCGGCGTATATGTGTCATGCCGGTGAAGATGCGGAGCGGAACGCACACATGTATTATGAAAATCTGAAATTTGTGGAAGACCTGAGGGGCTGTGTGCAGGAAGATCATATGATCAAGATCGCGGTTTTCTTTGGAGATTATGATGCGGATACATATTACAGGGGCATGGAGAAAGTGCATGACAGGCTTAATGTAGTATTGTCCGGTGAGTGCTGGATCGATATTGCCAATAAGGAAGTGTGCAAAGGTGCGGCCCTGAAATTTCTGCAGGACAGATACGACATAAGCGCCGATGAGAGTATGGCGTTCGGGGATTTCCTCAATGATGAAAGTATGCTTCTGCAGTGTACGGAAAGCTATGCCATGAGCAATGGACATCCGCTCTTGAAGGAAAAGGCGCGCTATATCGCGCCGTCCAACGATGAGGATGGCGTGATGAAGATTCTGCGTGCTGTTATACTTTTGTAATTGTTCCCGTTCATGATGTGTGATAGTATCAAATTAAGCATTTTAAAAGACAAATTTACAAATAACGGCGTAGCATAAATGGAGGGAGTTCATACATGATATTTCGAGTTGGCGTTGGAGAATCTGATTTTGCCGCACTGCGCAGGTCGGGTAAATACTATGTGGATAAAACGGCTGTCATGTATGAGCTTGTGGAAGAGACGGAAAATAAAGTCACGTTGTTTACCAGACCGCGTAGATTCGGTAAGACATTGATGATGAGTATGCTCTCCAATTTTTTCAGTATCAGGAAAGACAGCAGGGAAATCTTCGAAGGACTCGGGATTACGGCGTATAAAGAGTTTTGTGAAAAGTGGATGAATCAATCCCCGGTGCTTTTTCTTTCTTATAAAGATGTTGAGGCGGAGACTTTTGAGGGCGCCTACAGAATGCTGAAAACAAAACTGGCAGATCTATGTAAAGAATTGGATTTCTTATTAGAAGAAACAGCAGTTAATTCTGCGGACAGGGATATTTTCAGGAAATTAATGTTCAAAACGGCAGAGGAAGATGATGTCAAGAATTCATTAAAAACCATTATGCGTATGCTGTACGCCGTTTACGGCAGGAAAACGATTCTTCTAATCGACGAATACGATGTGCCGCTTGCCAGGGCCAGTGAGAAGAACACGGTTGAGAATGCATACTATTCCGCTATGCTGGATGTGATCAAGGGCATGATGGGCACTGCGTTAAAGAACAATGAATTTCTGGAGTTTTCGGTGATCACAGGATGTCTTCGTATCGCGAAGGAGAGTATCTTTACCGGTACCAATAACTTTGCGTCTTACTCTGTCTTAGATGCGGATTTTTCTGAGTATTTTGGATTTTCGGAAGAAGAAGTGGAGAAAATGCTGCTCGCAGCTGACAGACAGGATAAGGCGGATTTGATAAAAGAATGGTATGACGGATACATATTCGGTGACAGTTTCCTATATTGCCCCTGGGATGTGATGAACTATATGTCAGCTCTGAAAAAGAGAGAAAATGCAAAACCGAAAAACTATTGGAAAAACACGAGTCACAATGGCATACTTCTTACTTTTGTCAAAAGAACCGATTTCAAAGTAAGGGGCAAATTTGAGATCCTTATGAATGGGGGAACGATCACGCAGACAATTTCAGATGAGTTAACTTACGATACGCTGCATTCCTCGGAAGATAACCTGTGGAGTGTGATCTTGATGACCGGTTATCTGACAAAAGCGGATGCAGGAGAAGAAGGAGAAACCGTAAGACTAAAAATTCCAAACAGAGAGATTGCGTCTATTTTTGAAGATACGGTCGTGAAATTATTTCAGGATACAATGGACGAAAACTGTCGGAAAGATATGATGGAAGCGCTCTGGAGAGGAGATGAACGGGAAGCCTCTGAGGCGATTTCCAATCTTTTGTGGAAGACCATAAGTTATAATGATTATCATGAGGATTATTATCATGCTTTTCTTGCGGGCGCTTTCGTTGGACTGGGTTACGAAGTGGAATCCAATAAGGAGAAGGGACTTGGAAGACCGGATATATTCTTGAAGGATGATGATAACCGTCGTGTCATAATTATTGAAACCAAGAGGTCGAAGAAAGAAGACAATCTGGATCAGGACTGTGACAGGGCAGTTAATCAGATTCTCAGTAAAAAATATGCGAAGGGACTCTATGGCTATACGCAGATTCTTTGCTATGGAATCGCTTTCTTTCAGAAGGAGGCCAGGGTGAAGAGGGTGTTGTGAAAAAAACTTCTGTCATTATTGACCGCCTGACCGCAGATGTCAAGAAACCGTTCAGGCTCGATCCCAATTTATTGCGTATAGATGATACTTCCATTCATAAATCTCTTAGGGAATGTCTTGCAAACGCCCTTATTCATGCTGATTTCCATGGACGACGTGGCATTGTGGTTGATAAGGAATTTCGTAAAATTGTAATTGCAAATCCGGGCACATTTCGTATCGGTATTGATGAAGCGATTGCCGGTGGTATCAGTGATGCACGAAATGGAAGAATTTTTAATATGTTTGCACTGATCAATGTGGGCGAACGTTCCGGTACAGGGATCTGTGATGTATACCATATCTGGGCAGAAAATGGATTTAAGGAGCCTTCTTACGTTGAAACAGTCGATCCTGACCGCATTGTTCTTACCCTTCAAATGGATCCTTATGATAATGGTGATGATGGTAATGATGGTAATAATGATGGTAATGATGGGAGTCTTACACAGAATGAACTATATGTCTTACAGGTTATATCCAAAATGCCTGCTCTGTCAGCTTCTAAAATTGCTGCTGCAACAGGAATCTCAAAGCCATCCGTAGAGCGGGCGCTCCGTTCTTTAAAAGAAAAGAAGTATATCCGCAGAGAAGGATCAACCCGGGGCAGATGGATCATTTTGAAGGAAAGATACAGGAGAGTATAGTGTACAGGATTGGTATATGTGACGACGACGAGGCTTTTTGTGGACAGATGGAAGGATATCTTGCGGTTTATGCGCGGAAAACAGGAAATGTTATTGTCACGGAGATATTTCTTTCGGGAGAGGCATATCTGGAATTTATGGAAAATTGGCGCTGCCGGGACAGCAATTTTGACAGAAAGCGGATTGTCCGCCATGCCATTGGCGGCAGGATGCTATCTGTCTGGATGCCTGGTTGGGACTGTGGTCGGGGCGGTCATGATCACCGGAGGCAGGCCGTTGGAGCTTTTGCAGGATAAGGAGTAGTGGATGTGCAGGAGAAAGAGAGAGGAGTAAGAAACCTTATGGATACATTGACTTTGGAACATATTTCTTATCAATATAAGAAAGCGGACAGGGAGGTTCTGAAGGATGTGAACTGCCGCTTTTCCAGCGGAGAGATGGCGGCGGTCATCGGGCCTTCTGGTTCCGGAAAGACTACGTTCCTGTCCATCCTGGCAGGGTTGGACATGCCAACGTCTGGGACGATCCGGATGGACGGACAGGATATGCTGGGGATGGACAGGGATCTGTGGCGGCGCAGGGAAGTGGCTGTGATCTTCCAGTCTTTCCAGCTGTTTCCGCGGCTGACGGTGTTAGAGAATGCCATGTTTCCTTTGGAACTGAATGGGACGTCCGGAAAAGAGGCAGCCAGAGAGGCGAAAGCTAATCTGAAGCTCGTGGGACTTGCAGAAGAAAAGTTCAAGCGTTATCCGGCAAACCTGTCCGGCGGGGAACAGCAGCGGGTGGCTAT
>VSOD01000074.1 GCA_009774655.1 Lachnospiraceae bacterium | reverse complement strand
GTATGAACGATATATATGATATAATAAATTACGGCTGAAATGAGTTGTGTCATGCGGCTCATACCAAATAAAATCGATACACACGTACCCGCATCTGATGTCTTACAGGCTAAGGACAGCCTCCAGGAGATGTCGATGGATCAGGAATATCCGGTCCATTTCACGGAAGAAAGGAGGGGCTATGTCGAATACAATCGGTAATTTATCTAACGTCTACAACTTTTACATGACCACATATGCACCAAAGTCCAGTTCACCTTACGATTCTCATAAGAAGAGCGAGCTTCGCCGTGTATATAATTCCATTGTCAAAATGAATAAGGAATCGCCGCTGTTTATCCTGGATACCAGCCGCAGTTCCCAGCAGTTTGCCATCAGCGTGAAAGAGAACGCCAGAGAGCTGCGCAACACCATCGCTTCCCTGGGTGGTCTTGACGAAGAGGAACTTCTGAATAAGAAGGTTGCCTTTTCCAGCAATGAGGAGATTGCTACTGCTTCCTATATCGGTTCCGCAGGACAGAATGCAGATGCCCCCTCCTATGATATCGAGGTGGATCGTCTGGCTACGCCGCAGGTCAATATGGGGAAGTTCCTTCCCGCCGATGAGCCTGTCGCGCTGGCGCCTGACACCTATTCTTTTGATGTCAGGATCGAGGATCTGAATTACGAATTCCAGTTCGGCATCCGGCCGACAGATACGAACCGCACCGTACAGGCGCGTCTTGCCCGGCTGATCACCAATTCCAACATCGGTATCACCGCGAGCGCTTTCACGGACGAAGACGGTTCTTCCTATCTGCGCATGGAATCCAACACGACCGGCGTGAAGAACGGCAATTCCCGCATTTTTCATATATCCGATAACCGCACGAGCAAGACTTCCGGCGCGGTTGAGTATTTCGGGCTGGACTATATATCCACGCCGCCTTCCAACGCTTCCTTCCTTGTGAACGGAGAGCCGAGAAGTTCCGCTTCCAACCGTATTGCCCTGGATCGTATCTATGAAGTG
This sequence comes from Lachnospiraceae bacterium, assembly GCA_009774655.1. GTDB lineage: Bacteria > Bacillota > Clostridia > Lachnospirales > Lachnospiraceae > UBA3282. The sequence goes on along the minus strand of VSOD01000074.1, from coordinate 12,235 downwards.
CAGCTGACAGGTGTGAGCGGCGAGGACGGCGCATATGCCTCCATCGGCCTTAAGACGGATGTGGATTCCCTGGCCGAGAATGTCAACACGCTGGTAAACGGCTACAATACTTTTCTCAATGCCGTCTCCGAATACAAGGACGAACAGCCCAAGAGCAGCCGTCTCTTCAACGAGATGAGCGGTGTGGCAAGAGTTTACGCCAACGACCTTACCAACGTCGGCCTGAACCTGAATCTGGACGGCAGACTGGAAGTGGACGACGATACGCTGCGCGAGACCGCCATGAGCGAAGATGCCAAAGAGGCATTCCAGCCTATGAAGAGTTTCACAAACTCTGTCCTGCGCAAGTCCAACCAGGTGGCTCTTGACCCGATGAACTATGTCAACAACACCATCGTGGCCTACAAGAACCCCGGCAAGAACTTTGCCAGCCCTTATATCACCAGCGCCTACAGCGGCATGATGTTCAACGGCTACTGTTAAGACTATGATAAGATAAAGAAGACAGGTCGATTCGGCCTGTCTTTTCTGTCGGCAGATTACAGCGGAATGTTGCCGTGTTTCTTCTTCGGTCCCTCGGCCGTTTTATTCTTAAGACCTCTCAAAGCCTTCACCAGCGCTGTCCTGGTCTCTTCCGGCTTGATGACCTCATTTACATATCCTCTGGCCGCCGCCACATAAGGATTCAAGAACCGTTCCTCATACTCAGCCTTGCACTGTGCCCGCATGGCTTCCGGATCCGCCGCATTCTTGATCTTGCGCTTAAAGGCAATATTGACCGCACCGTCGGCTCCCATGACCGCGATCTCGGCGATGGGCCACGCATAGACGATATCCGCCCCCATCTCCTTGGAATTCATGGCGATGTAGGCGCCGCCGTAGGCCTTACGCATGATCAGCGAGATCTTGGGCACCGTCGCCTCCGAATAGGCATAGAGGATCTTCGCCCCGTGCCGGATGATGCCGTTGTGCTCCTGTGCCGTGCCGGGCAGGAACGCAGGCACGTCGATCAGCGTGATCAGCGGAATGTTAAAGCAGTCGCAGAAACGGATGAATCTGGCGATCTTGTCGGACGCATGATAGTCCAGAGAACCGCCCATGGAGTTGGGCTGGTTGGCCACGATGCCCACCACTCTGCCTTCCATCCGGCAAAAGCCCACCACCGCATTGGTGGCAAATTCTTTCTGTACCTCGAAAAAGCTGGCCTCATCCACGATACAGTCTATCACTTCCTTGACGTCATAGGCATGGCGGGAATTGTCCGGGACGATATCCCTGATCTTGGCCGCCTTCGCTTTCATGGCGGAAGCCACCCGGCCATTTTCCACTTTGCCAAATACCTTACCCACCTTCGGCAGGATGCTCTGCCGCTCCACATTATTGATCACCGGCGGTTTCTCCGTCCAGTTGCCCGGCAGATAGGAAAGCAGCTTGCGCACGCCCATCAGGCATTCATTCTCCGTGTCGTAGGTAAAATGGGATACGCCGCTTTTCTTCGCGTGTACCTGCGCGCCGCCCAGCTCCTCCACCGACACTTCCTCATTGATGACCGTCTTCACCACGTTCGGGCCCGTGATAAACATCTTGGAGATATCTTTTACCATAAAAATAAAATCACAGATGGCCGGCGCATAGCAGGCGCCGCCGGAACATGGTCCCAGAATGACCGCAATCTGCGGGATCACGCCGGATGCTTTCGTATGCCGCAGGAACATGCCGCTGTAGCCGCTGAGCGAAGAAATCCCCTCTTCAATACGGGCGCCGCCGCTGTCGTTGATACAGATCAGGGGCGCCTTCATCTCCATCGCCATATCCTGGATCCGGCAAATCTTAAAGGAATGGTATTCGCCCAGCGTACCGCCGATCACCGTGAAATCCTCACTGGCCACAAACACCTGCCGGCCGTCAATCTCTCCGTATCCGGTCACCACGCCGTCTCCCGGCACTCGCCTTTTATCCAGATCAAAGTCGTCGATCCTCGACTCCAGAAATCCGTCCACTTCCACAAAAGTTCCCGGATCGAGCAGCACTTCAATCCTCTCCCGCGCCGTCATCTTGCCTGTGGCATGCTGCTTGTCGATTCGGTTCTGACCACCGCCCAGGAGCGCCCGCGCTCTCCTGCTATCCAATTCTTTAACAGCCTCGTTCCAGTTCATAACGCCTCCTGTTGCTTCTTTACTCATGATATGGTTTATTTCTTTTCTCTTTTATTTCATTTGACTATCCAATACTTTGATAATCAAACTATCTTTTTGTATTATAGGCAGAGTATCGTTCCTTGTCAATACTCTGCCCGGAAAAATTTCGATCATAATATCATGATGCTCACGTCATGGCCGCCACTGCGTCAAGCGCCGCCGCGATCACCTTGTCCATATCATAATAGCGGTACTGTCCCAGCCGCCCGCCGAATACAATATGCGGCCTGCCGGATGCCAGTTCCTGATATTTCTTAAGCAACGCGCTGTTGCGCTCGTCATTGACCGGATAGTAAGGTTCATCCCCTTCCCGCCACTCCGCCGGATACTCTCTGGTGATCACCGTGCCCGGCTGCGTGCCGAACTCAAAATGCTTATGCTCGATCACTCTCGTGTAGGGAACTTCCCGCTCCGTGTAATTCACCACCGCATTGCCCTGATAGTTGTCACACTGCGGCATCTGTTCCGTCTCAAACCGAAGGGAACGGTACTCCAGATGGCCCAGACTGTAGTCGAAATACTCATCCAGCATCCCCGTATAGACTACCTTCCGGTAAGTATTCCCCGCATGGTCCGACACCACAATGCCGTCCGCCGTCTCCTGCTCCACCGCAAATTCCCGGTAGGAAACGCCTGTCCGCACTTCGATCCCCTGCAGCATTTTCTCTACCATGGCAGTATATCCGCCTACGGGAATGCCCTGATAACGGTCATTAAAATAATTATTATCGTAAGTAAACCGCAGCGGCAGGCGCTTGATGATAAACGCCGGCAGTTCTTTACAATCCCTGCCCCACTGCTTCTCGGTATATCCTTTGACCAGCTTCTCATAAACGTCGGTGCCCACCAGAGAAAGCGCCTGCTCCTCCAGATTCTGCGGATCCGTGATCTGCAGCGCCCCGATCTGCTCTGCAATTCTTGCTTTGGCCTCAGCCGGCGTCATCACACCCCACATTCTGCTGAAAGTGTTCATATTAAAAGGGAGATTATACAACTCTCCCTTATAATATGCGATCGGTGAATTTATATAATGATTAAACTCGGCAAACCGGTTCACATATTCCCAGATCTTCCTGTCGGATGTGTGGAAAATATGCGCGCCGTACTTGTGCACCTGAATATCCAGAACCTGCTCTGTGTAGATATTGCCGGCAATATGCGCCCGCCTGTCGATCACAAGCACCTGCCTGCCCTGCCGCTTCATCTCGTGGGCAAAGACCGCGCCATACAGCCCTGCCCCCACGATCAGATAATCATACCTGCGCCCCATGCCTTCTTCCTTACAAAGGCCAGTACTCTCTTCACACTTCATCAATTCTCCTCAACCGCCTTATACTTATCCAGCTGCGCATAATCTTCCATCAGTTCCAATGCTTTCTTGCGCCCTGTCTTATTCAGTTTCACATAATACTGCATCACGCGGTTCTCCATAATCTTACTTCCAAGCACGCTCTTCTGATTAAGCGGCGTAAAGTCAACAGGATTCAGGTTCAGTTTGTCACACATTCTGATCACAGTACCGTAGGCCATCCCCTCGATGCCTCTGTCCAGAGCAGTAACCAATGTAGAGTACGGAATTTCCATCTCAATGGCGAACTGTCTGACACTTTTGTACTGTTTCAAAATTTCTGCCTTCAAAATCTCTGCCTTTGTCATAGTAGTCCCTCCTATTAATGTATGATTCTGGTTATTTATACACAGTTTACCACAAACTTCTGCGAAAAGGAAGCACCGAATCCGATATTTTAACGGTATTTCGTCATCATCGGCAGGTTGTTGTGTTTTGAGACATTTTTTTGTGCAATAAGTATAAATAAAAATAATATTGTCGGAACAAACAGAAAATGCTAATATGAAATAAACAGGAAAAACGAAGAGGTGAGCCCATGCTTCCAGTTTCAGTATGCATGATCGCAAAGAACGAAGACAATCACATAGAAGAATGTTTAAAAAGGCTGCGTCCCTGCAGGTTCGAAGTCATTGTGGTGGACACGGGTTCGGTGGACAGGACCGTCGAGACCGCCCAAAAATATACCGACAAAGTATTTCACTTTGCCTGGTGTGATGATTTCAGCGCCGCCAGGAATTTCTCGATCCAACAGGCATCCAATGACTGGGTGCTTGTCATAGACTGTGACGAATATCTGGAGAACGTCAATCTGGCAGAACTGGAGGACGCGCTGGAAGCCAACAGCCGCTGCGTCGGCATGATCGTCCGCAACAATCCCTACATCATCCAGGGCGTCCGCTCCATTATGTCGGAACGCATCGGCAGGCTTTTTAACAGGAAATACTGCCATTATGAGGGCTGCATCCACGAGCAGGTCTGCACACTGGACGGCCGGGAGCCGCAATCCTTCCAGATTCCCCTCACCTTCTACCATGAAGGCTACGTCACGGAATCTGAGAAGCGTATGCGCGCCACCCGCAATCTGGAGATGCTGCTCCATGACCTGAATCTCAAAGGTCCAAGCCCCTACATCTATTTCCAGCTCGGCCAGAACTATATCTCCCTCAACGATATGGAGAAGGCGGCCCACTACTATAAGCAGGGACTGGAACTGGATGCCGACCCCGAATCCGCCTTCGTACAGAGCATGGCGGAGACTTACGGCTACTGCCTGCTGGATCTGGCCAAATACGATCTGGCCATGGCACTGCGGGATAAATATGAACTCTTCTCCCACCGGGCGGATTTCGTCTACCTGATGGGTATGATCTATATGAAAAAAGGCAACTACGCCAAAGCGATCGAGGAATTCCGGAAGGCCACAACCCTTTCCACCTGCTCCCGCAAAGGCGTAAACAGCTACCGCGCCAACTACAATATCGCTTCCATCTATGAGACCATGGGGAATCTGGAGGAAGCAAGACTTTATTATAAGAAATGCGGAAATTATGACCCTGCTGTCAGAAAACTGCGGGAACTGGCCTGAAAATATGCCTGTTTATGCGAACTGCGGCAGCGCTGTTCAGAAGTCAGTCTGTTATGTTAAATAGAAAGAAGGAGGCCGCCGTGACGCCTGTATCCGTGTGTATCATTGCCAAAAACGAAGAGGCCCATATCGAAGAATGCTGCAAACGTCTGCAGCACTACGGTTTCGAGATCGTGCTGGTGGATACCGGCTCCAAAGACCGCACCGTGGAGCTTGCCCGCAGATACACCGACCGGATCTTTTCATTCGACTGGTGTGATGATTTCAGCGCCGCCAAAAATTATGCCCTGTCCAAAGCCTCCCATGACTGGATACTTTCTCTGGACTGTGACGAGTATATCGAGACCATTGATACGAAGGCGCTGCTAAAATGCATGGAGCGCCATCCCGCTTCCGCCGGCCGTATTCTCATTCGCAACCGCTTTACAGAGAACGGTCAGACCGCTTTTGAACAGGTGCGGGTAAGCCGGTTCGTCAATCGGCGCTATTATCATTTTGAGGGAGCCGTTCATGAACAGCTGGTGCCAAGGGCCGGAGAAAAAATCAGCGATACAGGTGCAGCCGATATCTGTGGGCAGAAATTGTCCGGTACTTTTACAGATGTGGCCGTAACAAACGCGAATCAGGCAGGCGCGGCCCGGCCTCTAAAATATGTCTACCCGGCTCCCGTCACCGTGCTCCATGTCGGCTACGACGGTTCCGAAGAAGAGATGCTTGCGAAATCAAGACGCAATATCACCCTTCTGGAAAAAGAACTGCAGGAACAGGGGGCAGACCCCTACCTCTGTTTCCAGCTGGGACAAAGCTACCGCAGACTTCATGATTACAAGAAAGCCGCGCAATACTTTGACTCAGGTCTTGCCATGGACGTAGACCCGGCTCTGGATTATGTACAGACCATGGTGGAGTCCTACGGCTATACGCTGCTTGACCTGAAACGCAATCAGGATGCACTGAATCTGCTCGGCGTTTACGAAGAATTCTCCGGGCGGGCCGATTTTGTTTTCCTGATGGGACTGATCTATATGAATAACGGGCTCTTTGATCAGGCCGTCGCCGAATTCCAGAAAGCTACTACTATGGAAGAGTTTGCCGTAGAAGGTGTGAACAGCTACAAGGCCGACTATAACATCGGCGTCATCTATGAATGCGCCGGATTTCCCGAAGAAGCACGAAAAGCATACCGGCGATGCGGCGGGTATGCCGCTGCGAAAGCGCGGCTGGAGCTGCTGTAACAGCACCTGCCGCATACTGACCGGAATCTACTGCACATTGGAGGTTAAGCATGGATGGCCATGCGGCCCGCTAAGCGACAGGTTGAGCATGATGGAGGTTTATTATGGAAATACATGAATCTGCAGAAAATTATTTAGAAACCATATTGATCTTGAAAGAACGCACCGGGCAGGTCCGCTCCATCGACATCGCCACAAAGATGAACTACACCAAACCCAGTATCAGCGTGGCAATGAAGAAACTGCGCGAAAACGGCTATATCGAAATGGATAAAGACGGTTTCATCACCCTCACGCCTTCCGGTCTGGAGATCGCATCCAATATATATGAACGGCACAAAGTGCTGACCGGCTTTTTCGTCGCGCTGGGCGTCAACGAGAAGACCGCAGCGGAAGACGCCTGCAAGATCGAGCATGACCTGAGTGAAGAAACCTTTGAGAAGATCAGGGAACATGCTCTGAAAACGATTGGATAGAGGCAGAGGCTGTCAGAGTTGATTGCTTCATACAACAGACTGTTTTTTACGAGGTTATTATGAAAATCCTGTTTATAGAATGGGCCAGTTTCGGAAACGAAGACATCAAAGAAGCCTTTACCGCGGAGGGACATACTTTCGTCTGCTTTCCCTTTTCCAACAAAGACGGCAGGCAGGACAAAGAGATCGAGGCAGCATTGTCCGGTGTACTGCACAGAGAGACACCGGATGCCGTCTTTTCCTTTAACTTTTTTCCGTTGATCTCACAGGTGTGTAAGAAAGAGGCTGTCAGATATATCTCCTGGATCTACGACAGCCCTTATGTAATGCTCTATTCCTATACGGCAGTCAATCCCTGTAATGAAATCTATGTTTTCGACAGGGAACTTTATATGGAATTCCATAATGCCGGCATTCAGACCGTGCGGTATATGCCGATGGCAGCCAATACCGCACGGCTGGATAACATGCGGCCGGCCGGTTCCGACGGTTCTGTCTGCCGGAATTTCAGTGACGATTCCAATGCTACTGTCTGCCGGGATTTCAATACCGATTCCGACGCTTGCGCCTCCCACAATACAGCTGCTGCCTGCAAGGACAGGAATCCGGTCAACCTCCCGGCGCAGCTTCCCATGTTATACGATATCTCCTTCGTCGGATCTCTTTACACGGAACAGCATAACTTCTACGACCGCATGACGAACCTGTCAGCATATGCAAAGGGCTATCTGGAAGCTCTTATGGCGGCCCAGATGAAGGTACAGGGATATAATTTTATACAGGAATCTCTCTCTCCCATAATGGACGACTTATATAAAGCATTGCCCATGGATCCTAATCCTGACGGCGTGGAAAGCCGCGAATATCTCTACGCCCAGTATGTGATCAACCGGAAGATAACGGGCCTGGAACGCTTCGACCTTCTTTCGGCCGTTACACAGCACCATACTCTCGACCTCTTTACACATGACACCAGTGTCACAATGAAAAACCTGCGAAATCACGGCACGGCAGACTATTACCGGCAGATGCCGCTTATTTTCAGACAAAGCAGGATCAATCTGAATATTTCCCTGCGCAGCATCAAAAGCGGTATTCCCCTGCGTGCCTTCGATATTATGGGCAGCGGCGGCTTCCTGCTGTCAAACTTTCAGACGGATTTTCTGGAACACTTCGTGCCCGGAGAAGACTATGTTTACTACGAAAGCAAAGAAGACCTGCTTTCGAAGATTGATTACTACCTGAGCCATGAAGATGAACGGGCCTGTATTGCACAGAATGGACATGACAAAGTTGCCACGGAGCATACGTTCCGGCACAGGGTCAGGGAGATGCTGGCGTAAGGCGGCTGGTCTGTGGCTTATTCACAGACCTGGGGCTCCTACTTTATGTTCCTGCACATCTCTTCAAAGGAAATCAGGTACACCCGTTCCTTTTCGCTGCAATACTGTGTCGTCTCTTCCTTAAAACCTGTTTTGGAAAAAATATAATAATATTTCTCTGGATACTGAAATAATTCGCCCCGCTCAAGCAGTCGCTCTACCACCTGGCGTCCTATCTTCTCATTTCGCCATTTACATTCTCCGAACAGAACCGTTTCTCCCGATATCGCCATAAGATCAATCTCTTCCTGTCGCCTTGCCCGAGCGTTATTGCCCCACCAACGCCCGATCTGCCCGATCGGAAAAGGCAGCTTCCCGTAGATTTCCGGCAAAAACAGATACTGTCTGCAAATAGTCTCAAATATCCGTCCCATAAAGTCATCATTTTGCGGCATCACTACCGTCTCATAGATCTGACGGCCAACACCGCACATAATGCTGCTGGAATTAGGCCTGACAAACCGATACCAGAACAGATACATACTGTCTTCGAGACTGTAAAGTGTACTTCTGCTGTTGGCGTTCTGTGTCATGGGAACCTCTTTCTTCACGATCTGCAATGCGATCAAAGAGCTAAGCTGATTACTGCACCCGCCAGATTCCAATCCGGTCTTCGTTGCGATCTCATTTAACCGGCTTGCTCCCGACGCAATCGCCGAAATGATGGAGTGGTAAGTCATTGGTTCTCTCAACTCCTGCTTCATCAGATTAATCGGCTCCTCAAACAGCCTGCCGCTTTCATCGAAAAAGAGCCGTATTATGTTCTCGTGCACATCTTTTGTGCCGTCAATGCGTGACAGATATTCCGGAATTCCTCCAGTCACTCCATACAGCAACGCCCGATCCTGTGCACTGTAATCCTTAAGCATTTCCCCTGCTTCCCAGAATGTAAACGGCCGAATCTTAAACTGCGCGGTCCGACGCCCATACAGCGGACTCTTATATCCCAAAACCTGCTCTTCCATAAAACTCATGGAGGAACCGCATAAGATCAGGAACAACCGACTGTCTTTCCAACATTCATCTATATGTTTCTGAACCAGAGATGAAATCGTCGGATAAGAAGCTGCCAGATAAGGATATTCGTCAATCGCTATCACTATACGCCTGTGTTCGCCCGCAAGCAGATCAATATAAGCTAAAGCCGCCTCATAATCCCTGAATTCCACATAGCTCTCTGCCGCAGGCGCATTATTTTTCCCCTGCATCAAAAAAGCTGCCGATAATCCACGCAGGTTCTCCTTCTTCGTTCCCTCAACCGCCATATAGTAGACACTTTCTTTGTCCTTCAGAAACTCTCTGATCAGCGTCGTCTTACCCACCCGCCGTCTTCCATAGACTACAGCAAATTCAAAGCTGTCGCCTGCGTATAGTGTATTCAGTTTATCCAGCTCTCTTTTTCTGCCAACGAACATACAACGTCCTCCTTCGAGATTTTTACCGTACATATCATAACCGTACAAATGCTAATCATATAATTACTAATTATTCAATTAGTAATTATATGATTAGCATATTTATACTATACTTTTATTTTGGTAAAAATACAAGACAAAAAAATATATCTATGTTAAACTTGAAACGGTTACATTACTGTTCATGATGTCCTGCACTCTGCTGCAGGACATCCGGTCGGTAACGCTGATTTATCATAATCCGACACAGACTATTATACCCAAAGGAGACACTATGCCTTACCCGATTTCGGTCTGCATGATCGCAAAAAACGAAGAAAAATATATAGAAAAATGTCTTGCCGCCATCCGTTCCCACGCAACAGAATCGGTGGCACTGGAAATTATCGTTGTTGACACCGGCTCCACAGACCGGACAAAAGAGATCGCAGCCAGGTATGCGGATAAGGTGTTGGATTTTGTGTGGGTGAATGATTTCAGCGCGGCACGGAATTATTCGATCTCACAGGCATCATATGATTATATCCTGTCACTGGACTGCGATGAAATCATTACACAGCTGGATCTCGACCAGCTTTTTGCCTTGATCGAACAGCACCCGGAAGCTGTCGGTTTTATCGCCATCGACAACCACTATTTTTCCAATCAGACAGATACTGTTTACAGAGATCGCCTCGGCCGTTTTTTCCATCGCGGCTTCTTCCATTTCGATGCTCCGATCCATGAACAGGTAGTCCACAAACGAATCGGCACCCGCTACGAAAGTTATAACGCCCCGATAGCGGTTGACCACGTGGGGTATCTTGGCAGTATTGAAGCCCTGCGCCCCAAGGTGGAGCGCAATAACACGCTTTTATTTCAGGAACTGGAAAAAGACAGGGAGAATCCCTATCTTTATTTTCAGATCGGTCAGTCCTACAATATGATCTACGATTACGAAAATTCTTATAAGTACTATAAAGAGGCCCTTAACTATGATATAGATCCGGCCGAGGAATGGGTGCAGATGATGATCATCGCCTACGCTAACGCCCTGCTGCATACCGGCCGGGAAGTGGATGCCCTGCAGCTGGAAGCAATCTATGATGCTTTTGCCGGCACGGCGGATTTCCTGTGCATGATGGGTCGCATCTATCTTGCCAACGGACAGTATGTCAAGGCGATGATGGAATTTGTCAAAGCCATCCACTGTCCGGTTGCCAGAGAAAACGGTACCAATTCCTTCCTTCCCACTTATAATATCGGCTTGATCAATGAGATGATGGGCGATATCCCCACAGCGCTTACGCATTACCGTAACTGTGGAGAGTTCCCGCTGGCACTTCAAAAGATAGAAGAGTTAACAACTTTACATCATTCCAGCCATTTGATATAATTAAATCATCCAAAAACTTGATTGCTTTTTCTATAGAAAGTAGGTGATTTTATGCCAAATGGAGCTGAAATTATTAAAACTACTATTGATGAATTTCAAAAAGTTCAGGCCCATATGAGAAATGCAAAAGAAGAGAATGCATCCAAAACATATGAAGGCCTCAAAAAAGATTATCAGTCACTAAAAGCTGTGCTGACTTCTCTGGGCGTCAACCTTACAGAGATCGACGAAATAAAAGAGTAGATGCCATATTCAACGCAAAACGCTTCAAAATGGAGAAAAAGATGTAAGACCCGGCACCGATACCTGGCCTTACATCTTTTTTATCCAAACAGTCTCTCAAGTCCGACTTGATAGGAAAATTTCTCCTGCACCTTTCTTTTGCCGTTAGCGGCAATCTGCCTGCGCTCCTCCTCATGCGAAAGATAATACGCTGTTTTGGCAAGGCAGTCATCCAGGCTGTCAAACGTAACGATCTCTACCCCTTCTTCAAAATACTCTGCAATCTCAGGCTGCCAGTTCGACAGGACGAAGCCGCCGCAGGCCATGATATCCAGAACTCTCAGCGGAATCCCTGCGTGAATGGAGCGAAGAGAAATGTTGAGATTAATTCTGCTGCCGGCAAAGACAAGCGGCATCTGCGTGTGATAGTCAACCGTGCCACAGTTGCAGAAATCCAGTTCCGGCAAAGCCGATGTATCCGAACCTGTGTATAACCTGAAATTGCTGCCTCTGTTTCCCGCTCCGTCATTGTTCGCGCTTATCGCAAACCGACCTGCCATCTGTGTCAGCAGAATCCGCCGCTCCTCCACCGTCACCTTTTTCTCAAGAACTGCCGCCAAAAGAATGTCTTCCGCTTTCGCATAGTAATCCTCCCCCAGCATCAGACCCTGCTTTTCCATCTGCACCTGTACCCTGCCCAGATCAATATTCCCATCCATGACGGCCTGCCGCAGGTAATCCTCATGATATGCAAAACACTGACGGCTGATACCGGACGCTATTGCCGCCAAGCCTGCTGCCGGCCGTTCTCCCTGCCCGCTGCTGCATTCTACAGCCCTTTCACTCATATCTTCCTGCTTTACGGCATCTTCCTCTCCAAACAGCCTGTCATAATAATTATGTTCATCCGTATACAGCGCGCCCACAAATGAAATATCACACCGGAATCTCTCCTTTTCCCGTGTTGTCGCCTGACTGATAACCGCCTCAAAACAA
>VSOD01000073.1 GCA_009774655.1 Lachnospiraceae bacterium | reverse complement strand
ACAATGGAAGAAACATACGGCTGCTCGATGAAAGATGTGGGAATCAGCATATGCAGAAAGCCTGACACCAGGTTATCCGTCACAAGCGCAAGCACAAACCCGATCATACCCATACAGACATTTTGGGCGGCGGTATCCCGGCAGAAAACCAGCCCGTAAATACAAATGACCGCCGGAATACCGAACAGGCCGTAGGGTATACAGGACAGGAACTTTATGGGCATTCCGGCAAGCAGCAGCGACAGATAAAGAACGATAAAGGCTTTGAGGCCCATACGCCCGGGCCATACATTGCGAACAGCAAGGGAAAGCTGAAAAAAAGACAATAACATTTAGGTAGATTCCTTCTTTTGATATTTGCAAACCTAATTATACTTTATATCATTCTTTACAGCAAGCCTTGTTCGACGAAAATGAAGAATAAGTGCGTATTCAGGAAAGAAAAAAATGCACTTATTCATGAAATAAGGTATTTTATGACTGTTTTGGAAGAACTGCTGTTTTCCCTGATATACTGTTTGACAGAAAATAAATTTATTTGGAAAGGAAACAGAAAGTTATGAAGCATTTTTTAAAAGGAGCTGCCGCTGTGGCGATCGTAATGTTTATCTTGATGTTGATCCACATTATTTTCAATGTGATGGGTACTGACCTGAACAAATACGTAAATAATGTTGTGGAAATTCTGCTGGCATCAAGTTTTGCTACAGTGATTTATCAGGCATTGATCAGGAAAGAGCAAAACGATGACGCCCGGAAATAAAAAAATTATTTTCTGAATTCCCGGGGCGTTACACCGGTGAAGCGCCGGAACTGTTTGGAAAAATAGGATATATTCTGGAACCCGCATCTGGTGGCAATGTCGCTGATGTTCTGACTGGTGCCGGCCAGAAGTCTTTTTGCCTCCTCGATCCGCTCATAGATGATATAGTTTGTCAAAGAGAAGCCGGTCTCTCTTTTAAAAAGATGCGACAGGTAATCCGGAGTAAGATATACCATCGCTGCCAGAGATTCTCTGGTCAGGTTTTCATCCAGATGAGAGCGTATGTAGTTTTTGACCGTGGTGACGGCAGCATCCTGATCGGCGCAGCTGCGGATACATTCTTCATACAGCGTGAGGGCGTCCGTGACCCAGTCGCGAAGATTCGGGATGGAAGAGCAGGCCCGGTCAACAGGAAATTGAGAAATCTGTTCCCGAAAGAGGGGAAGCGCCTCGTTATCGGTAGTGTTCATGCAGCCAAAAAGAATCTGCAGAAAGCTGTAGTAGAAACTGGTCAGGGTATCTCTTGTGGCGTGTCCGGAGTGCTGCAGGGTATTTAAGAATAATGTTGTCTCTGACATAAGGTGTCTGGTCTTGCGCTGGAGCAGCAGATCGCTGTAATGTCCTTCGGAAAAGGTGATTTCCACAGGAATACTTTCACGCCGGGACAGCTGCGCAAGATCAAAGACATGATTTTCCAGGGAGACATTGCTCTTGGCAGTGTCGGTCAGTTCCCGCAGCATTTCCTGAAAATCCGAGATGCCGCAGCAGCGGCCGGGAATATAGAAATTAAAAGTATTGGGAAATCGCGGGACAAAGTCCGTGAACGCCTTGCTGCACAGAGACAGCAGCGTTTCCCTGCTGCGGCCCGCGCCCGGCAGGGGCAGGAAGTAAAACTGCCTGTTCATGCGCACGACCACAGGGATCTCTTCTTTCTTATAAAAATATTCCCGCGCGATATTTTTCAGAAGAAATTCATGCAGGTCTTTTTTTAACGGCATTTCATCCATACCATTGCATTGGATCAGCAGGATCAGATAGGTGAATTCCGCGGCCGCCGCATCCAGATTCCGCAGGTTCAGTTCGCTTACAATATCGGCCTTCCGGCTGGAAATGGCGCCTGCGGAAAGATCAAGCCAGAAAAGTTCCCACAGATATAGTTCACTCTCTTTCCAGTAACCGGCCTGCAGCGTATTTAGCTTGATATTCGTCTGCTGCCGGTATTGTTCCACCGCCTTGGAGACCGCAGACAGCAGGTCTTCGTCGGTCACCGGTTTCAGCAGATAGTCGATGCTGGTCAGACGCATGGCTTTGGAAACATATTCGAATTTGGCATAGGCGGTCAGAAAGATGCAGATTGTATCCAACCCGTTCTGACGGATATGGTCCAGAAGTTCCAACCCGCTGCCGCCGGGCATTTCAATATCCAGGATCATAATGGCGATGGAATTGGCGGAAAAGATTTCCAGAGCCTGCTTCATGTTATAGGCACAGAAGATTTCTGTAAAAACCGGGCCATTTTCGGCAATTTTCCTGCGGGTGCTTTCTGCACTGTAATATTCATCATCTACAATCAGTAAGTTCATATCAGGTTCCTTTCGGTATGGTTTTTGGTTTGCGGTTACTGTCTGTTTTCCAGAAGCTGATACGGAAAATCAACGGTGATCTGTGCGCCTGCACCGGGACGGTTACAGAAGGTAAACCGGACGTCAGGGAAAATATGGCGCATACGGGAGATGACATTCGTGATTCCGATATGAGAAGTATCGCTGCCGGAAGGATAGGACGGCGCGGTGACCTTCGCAAGCATCTGCTGGGAAAAGCCGCCGCCGGTATCCCAGATACAGATCTGTAGACGGATACGGTCCTCTGTCTCATAGGAGGTAACGTCAATGTGTATTTCCAGAAGACGGCCCATGACCACTTCATGCTTAATGGTGTTTTCAATAAAATTCAGCAGGAGAAGGGGAACGATGGTTGCCTGCTGGAAGGCGTCCGGACAGTTGGTATGCAGGGAAAGGCAGCCCGGATAACGGATGCCGGACATTTCTACGTAGTTTTTGACCATCCGCAGGTCTTCCCCCAGCGGAACCGTCTGGCCGGCAGAAAGCGTATAGCGCAGATGCTGGCTTAAGTCCATGAGCATGGAACGGGCGAGATCCAGGTGCTCAGGTTCGATCAGCTGATAGGCAGTGTTCAGACAGTTGATCATGAAATGAGGGGTGATCTGTTGTTTCAGATATTGGATCTCCAGTTCCTGATGCTGTAGTTTTTCTTCATAAATATCTATTTTCAGGTGTTTGATCTCTGCTACCATGTCATTGAAGCTGTCTGACATCTGCTGGTATTCCCGAAGCTGTCCGGACACGGAAATCTGATTTTCCAGACTGCCTTCGGACACTTTCTCAAGAGCGGCCGTCAGTATGTTGACCGGACGTATGAGTTGTCTGTTGACAGAGTAGATCAATGCCAAGCTGGCGGCCAGAAAAAGGATGGTTGTGAGAATGGCGGCATTGCGCAGGGAAACATTCAGCGCCTGAATCTCGGAATAAGGTATCAGGCTGGTCAGATAGAAGCAGTTGCCCGAAAGCGCCTGCTGTACGATCAGCATTTTCTCCCCCTCTATTCTTTTGACGGCGTAAGAGTCGGTAAGGATATCGAAATTTAACGGCAGGGCGGTATTGTCCGGGCCGTACAGACAGTTGTCCTGTGTGGTGACATACAGGGCAATATCTTCGTTATGGAAAGATGTTGCGGCCCCAAGCAGCGAGGAAACGCTGATCAGGGTGCCAAGACGGGCTTTGCCGATGCCGATCATCCGAAGAAGGTAGTAAGAGCCGTCTATCTCCATGATCTCCCAGGCGTCGGGCAGCTGACTGGCAGAGATCGCGCTGCGGAGTGTATTTCGTAAAGTCAGCGTGGAAGTGTTGATCTGGCTTGTAAACAGGAAGTTGTCCTTTTCCGGGTCATAGAACATAAAACCGTCTGAAATATACAGCGACAGTGCGCTTTGGAAATTCTGGTCAAGATAATGGAGGGAACTGTACCAGGAGGTAGAACTGTTGTCCTGATAGGACAAATTTATATAATTATTATTTTCAAATGCTACGGTGTACAAATAGGTTTCGACTCTGTCCAGCTCGTAATCGATTTGCTTCTGGTAGAGCGCCACGGTGGCCTGTGTGTTGTGGTAGACATGTTCCGACAGCAGCGATATGGCGGATTGATTCTGGAATCCGATCAGGGCAAGAAAAAGCAGCAGTATGAAGCCCAGCAGAAACAGGGTATATGTATTGACGGATAATTGCTGCAGTTTCTTCTTCATGAAATGCCTCCGATTGTGCAAAATACTGATAATATCGTAGCTATTCAACCATTTTTTGTCAAGAGAACGGGTTTAGGAAGTCCGGATAGTGTTAATACAGGTCAGAATTGTTATTTTTTATCCCGATCTGGGCGGCTATAATCAAACTAACAAAAATTGCCGCGCTGCGGCTTTCAAGGGAACGAAAGGAGCGTAAGGATAATGATGTCTAAAGCGCAGAAACAACCAGCGGCGTCCACGGGCCGCAACAAAATGACATGGCGGAGATTCCGTCGGTATATTCCTATCTACGTGATCATGCTTCCGGGGCTGATCTACCTTTTTATTAATAACTACATGCCCCTGCCGGGACTGGTCGTCGCTTTTAAGCAGTACAATGCCAGAAAAGGTATCTATAAGAGTGACTGGATCGGGTTCAAGAATTTCGAATACCTGTTTACTACCAATGATGCCTGGGTGATCACCAGAAATACGATAGCATACAATCTCGCCTTTATCGTGATCAATACGGCACTGGCGATTGTGGTCGCAATCATCTTAAGCGAGATCTGGGGAAAAGCCAAGAAGTTTTACCAGAGTGCGATCCTGCTGCCGTATCTGATCTCATCGGTCATCATCGGCTATCTGGTGTTTTCCTTTTTCAGTGTGGAAAACGGGTTTATCAACAGCGTGATCATGCCGCTTTTCGGAAAAGAGGGGATCAGCTGGTATTCCGAGGCAAAATACTGGCCGTTTATCATCCTTTTTGTGAGCGCATGGAAGTCTGTAGGGTATAACTGTATCATTTATCTTGCAACTTTGATGGGATTTGACCGCTCTTATTACGAGTCGGCACAGATCGACGGGGCCACCAAGCTTCAGCAGATCCGGTATATCACGCTGCCGATGTTGAAACCGACCGTGATCATGCTGACACTGATGGCCATCGGTCGTATCTTCTATTCTGATTTCGGTCTGTTCTATCAGGTGCCGATGAACCAGGGCGCTTTGTATTCCACGACGCAGACCATTGATACCTACGTTTACAGAGGACTGCTGCAGCTTGGTAATATCGCAATGTCAGCGGCAGCCGGTGTATATCAGTCTATCGTCGGATTTATTTTGATCCTGACGGCCAACCTGGTAGTGCGCAGGATCGATAAGGAAAGTGCACTCTGGTAATTATTTCAAGGAGTAGGAGAGATAAACTATGAAAACGAGAGAAGATAAAATTTTTAATGTATTCGGCCATATTTTTATGATTCTGCTGACGGTCATGGCCATTGTCCCAATTGTGTTGATGGTCATTTCTTCCCTGACTTCCAACGGCGCGGTTTTGAGAAACGGTTACTCTTTCTTCCCGGAAGAGTGGAGTACTTACGCTTATGAGTGGATTTTTGCCTCCAACGGCGGCGTGGTGCTCAAAGCCTATGGCATATCCTTTTTTATCACCGCGATCGGCACGACCTGCAGCCTTCTTCTGACGATCGGCCTTGCTTACGGCCTGTCCAAGAAGGGACTTCCCGGCCGCGGGATCTTTACCTTTTTGGTAGTGTTTACCATGTTGTTTAACGGCGGTCTGGTGCCGACTTATATCAACTATACGAATGTATTCCACATCAGGGATACCATTTACGGCCTCCTGATTCCGTCTCTGTTGATGAACGCTTTTAACATTCTTTTGATGAAGAGCTACTTTGTGACCGGCGTGCCGGATGAGATTCTGGAGGCGGCTTATATCGACGGGGCAAGCGAATTCCAGACCATGGTGAAGATCGCAGTGCCGCTTTCCAAGCCGATCATTGCCACGATCGGTATGTTTGCCGGGATCGCATACTGGAATGACTGGAATAACGGTTATATCTATCTGGTGCAGAGGACGGACCTTTACAGTATCCAGAACCTGCTGAACCGTCTGATGCAGAACATCAATGCGCTGACGCAGAACGCAAGCCAGGTGGGCAACGTCAACCAGGGACTGTCGGAGATTCCGTCCGTTACGGTGCGTATGGCCATGGCGACACTGGGCATTTTGCCGATCGTCGTGATTTATCCGTTTATCCAGAAGAACTTCGTCAAGGGTATTACGCTGGGCGGCGTCAAAGGGTAAGTGTGGACGGCTTTTTTACAGGAAACTTACATCATGCTCAGCCTGCCGTCGGGCGGGCCGCATGGCCATCCATGCTGTGAAAGTCGAAGAATTTCATAGTAAACAGGTCTGTCTGCGTCCGGGAGGGCAAAGACGGAATGGTCAGTCATACCAGAGAAAGGGCAGGGGTACAAAACGGAAAATGGGCAAAAAATATACAACATTTACAGAGGTATTTGATTTCGGGCCGCATATCAGCAAAGTGATCCTGGAGACAGGAGAGGATTTAAAAGGGGCAGAGCTTTCCAAAGAACAGTTTGAAGTGTCCGTAAAGCGCACTGCGGTATCCGGAGAGGATTTCGTATGGCCGGTCTTTATGGGGGCCAAGCCGGATGATTCCATGAAGGGAACCCGGAAGATAACGGAGCTGTATGTGTCGGATGAACAGGGAAAC
Source organism: Lachnospiraceae bacterium (assembly GCA_009774655.1). Classification (GTDB taxonomy): domain Bacteria; phylum Bacillota; class Clostridia; order Lachnospirales; family Lachnospiraceae; genus UBA3282. Next base: position 6,721 of record VSOD01000073.1, on the reverse strand, counting down.
CCGAAGGAAGACGGGAAGCATATCACGCTTTGCATGTACTGTGATCCCCGGGAAGGGATCGGCTCCGTGATCCGTTTTGACGGGCAGTTTAATGTGACGGTGCATGTGGCTTACCGGATTGTGCAGAAAGCTCCCATCAAGACGGCGGCGGGGATGCTGGAAGGCATGGTATTTGATGAAAACGGTGGAAACTGTACGCTGTACGGGGATCTTCTGCAGGTGGCAAGGCACGAGGATCCTGAGATTCCCCTGTCATACTGCTTCTACCGGCCAAAAGAGGCGGACGATCATAAAGTGCCGCTGTTGATCTGGCTGCACGGTGCGGGAGAAGGCGGGCAGGAGCCGTTGATCGCAGCTACGGGCAACAAGGTAGTGAATCTGATCTCGCCCGGGATACAGGAGATGTTCGGCGGCGCTTATCTGCTGGCGCCGCAGACGCCTACCATGTGGATGAACGACGGCTCCGGGGAGTACACTAAGGACGGATCTTCCATGTATGTAGAGCCGCTGGAGCGGCTGATCACGGATTTTATCGACGGGCATGAGGAGATTGACCGGAACAGAATCTACCTGGGCGGGGATTCCAACGGCGGGTTTATGACCATGAAGATGCTGCTTCATAATCCGGACAGATACGCGGCGGCGTTTCCCGTGTGTGAGGCGCTGGCGGACAGCGCGATCACGGACGAAGATATCGCTTCGATCGCCGGAAAGCCGATCTGGTTCACGCACGCCAAGGATGATCCGGTGGTGGCGCCTGATCAGTATGTGGTGCCTACCTATAAGCGGCTGATCGCGGCAGGCGGGAAGAATATTCACTTTACTTTCTGGGATCATATCGTGGACATGACAGGCAAATATTTTAAGGAAGACGGGACGCCCTACACATATATCGGGCATTGGGCATGGATTCCGATGCTGAATGACCAGTGTACGACAGATTTCGACGGCAGTCCGGTGCTGTGGGAGGGCAGGCCGGTTTCTATCATTGAGTGGATCGCGGCACAGAGACTGGATGTGTAGTGCAGGCGGTGGGTTTTGGGATATGGTCAGGGTGACTTTTGATGACAGCGGGGACTGGTGGCAGCCCCCGCTGTCATGCTGTCAAAAAAGACTAAAGATTATATTCACGATACAACTTCTCTCTGTATTCCGGATTGGAAAGAGCAAGCTGCATATCTTCGGTTCTGCCGGCATGCAAAAGAGCCTGTATTAATTGGGACAGTCGTTGTTCACCTGCTTTCAGGCCTTCTTTTCTTCCTTCTTCCAGGCCGATCTTATGCCATTCTTCCCGTTCACTCTTCATATGTTTTTCTTCATTGTATTCAAAGATACTCACAGCGATTGCCTCCGCACGATTCCTGGACAGAAACTCCGCAAGAATACCGTTGTCGATACAGTGTGTGACTGCACATTCTACGGCATCTGCTTTTTGTCAGCATATCACAGGATTAACGGAATTGTAAATAAATTTTTTGTTAAAATTTTGAAAACTGTCCCGGCAAAGTTTTTCTGTGAGTTTCCTGAAAGGAAGTTCCAGGTATACCTTTGGATATTTTGTGATAAGACAAAAAATGACAAAACAGAGTGAGCAAATGAGAGATGGATCCAAAACTATACTATAATGGGAGAGTTTTGTCCGAGCGGATTTCGTAATTGAAATTGCACATGGGAGGGGATATTTGCTATACTGTAATACGGTAGAAAAGCGCCCGGCTGTTTCCTGCTCTGTGATAGTGATATCTGTTTATGACAACAGCAACGCGGAGGAAGACCAGCAGGAAATGAGGGAGACGACAGGAAGGCTTCGGAATGGAAAAAATAAGGAAGAAGCAGCAAAGAAATAACAAAGAAAAAGGAAGAGTGTAATGGAAATCCTAAACAGCATAACGATACGTCATGTAAAGAAATATTACGGCAGCGGCAGCAGTCAGGTCAAGGCACTGGATGGTGTGGATCTGTCGGTTGCGCAGGGGGAGTTCGTCGCCATTGTGGGAGCGTCGGGCAGCGGTAAGACGACACTTCTGAATATGATGGGCGGTCTGGATGCGCCTACGGAGGGCGAGGTGATCGTGGACGGTGTGAATCTGGGCGGTCTGCGGGAGGAACAGCGGGCAGTATTTCGCCGGAAGAAGGTAGGTTTTATTTTCCAGAATTATAATCTGGTCCCCACGCTCACCGTGGAGGAGAATATTCTGTTTCCGCTGGATCTGGATGGTTCTGCGCCTGATTTTAAGTTTCTGGAGGAGATGACGGAGCTTCTGGGGCTTAGAGATAAGCTGCAGGTCTATCCGGGAGCGCTGTCCGGGGGACAGCAGCAGCGGGCGGCCATTGCCCGGGCGCTGCTGGCGAAGCCTGCCATTATTCTGGCGGATGAGCCTACGGGCAATCTGGATTCGCAGAACGGGCAGAATGTGGCGGGGCTTTTGAAGATGACGGCTCAGCTCACCCACCGGACGTTGGTGCTTGTCACGCACAATCTGGAGCTGGCGCAGCTTGCGGACCGGGTGGTGCAGATGAAGGACGGACGGATCGTAAGTCAGTAAGACGGCTTCGATGGACTGGATAAAGCAATCCAGAGGGGAAGATATGCGCAAAAAGCAGCGCAGAAATGGAGTAATCATGCTGCAGAATAATAATCTGAAAATCTGCCGCAGGCTGGTGTGGCGGGATATCAAATTTCATAAGGGACGGAGCATTTTTCTGGTGACGGCGGTGGCGCTGGTGTGCATGCTGTACACCTTTTCCTTTTCGCTGGGCGGGATGATCCGGGACGGTTATCTGTATACTTACAGGATGATGTATGGTTCCAACAGCCATATTCTGTTCTTTGATATGAGTAAAGCGCAGGCCCAGACGTTGTGTAAGCTGAGCGGGATCCGGGAGGCGGTTACGCTGTCGGCAGTGGGGACGCTCAGCGACGATATGATGGAATACCGCAGTGTGAAGCTGACGGCGGTGTCAGAAGGGTGGGCGAAGGCCACGGAATCGGTGCCGTTTGTGGGGCGGATGCCGGAACAGAAGTGGGAGATTGCGCTGGATGAGCTTACCATGAATTCGCTGGCCATTCCTCATGAGATCGGGACGGAGGTGGTGCTTCGCTGGAAGCCGGCGGACGGCGGGGCAGAGCGGACAGACCGGTTTCGTCTGTGCGGATGGTGGGAAAGTCTGATGGGGCAGACGGAAACCTGTGCGTGGATCACGGAGGAGACGGCGCAGGCGCTGTGTCCCGATGCGCCTGCGCGGACAGCGCTTGGCGTGACGCTGTACCGGCCGGGAAATCTGGAGGAACAGGCACAGGATATGCTTGATCGTGTGGGACTGCAGACGGTCTCCTATACGACCAATCTGGCCTATAACGAGACCAAACGGGAATTCGCGGACAGTGCGGCAATGGGTTTTTACCAGATGAATCTGATCGTGGTGCTGTGCGGCGTGTTGATGATCTACAATATCGTGCGTATTTCTGCGGGACAGAATATCCGTTTCTATGGAAGAGTCAAAAGTCTGGGTATGTCGCCTCGGCAGATCCGGGTGCTTGCCATGGAACAGGCGGCCTTTTATTTCGTGTCTGCGGTAGTGCCGGGGTGGGGGCTGGGCATTTTGCTGCATGTGGCGGTGGCTCCCTATGTGGTGATCGGGATGGAGCAGAACCCTGCGATCCGGTTTTTCCGCATCTGGCCTCTGGCGGCGGGGGCGCTTTTTACCTGGCTGACTACGCTGGCAGCCTGTGTGCTGCCGCTTCGGCGGGTGAGGATGTGCAGCCCTGCCTCGGCGATGCGGTTTGTGGAAGGCAGGCCGGGAAAGAAGGACTACAGGGGGAGAAGGCGCCGCACCACCGTCTGGCGGATGGCGGTTTCCGGCCTGACACGGCAGAAAGGGCAGTCGCTGCTGACAGTCTTTTCGCTGCTGTTGTCCTTATGTATCCTGTGCGGTATCTGGACGCAGCAGGCCAGCTATGATGAGGATAAATATGTGGACGGGCTGTCCCTGAGCGATTACCGTTTGGAGGACGCATCTGCCACATCGACTCTGCAACGTTACAATCCCGCAAGCCGGAGCATTACGGCACAACTTCTGCAGGCACTCACGGAGCATCCTGCCGTGACGGATCTGGGGACGGTGAGTTCCGTGGAGGTGCCTCTGTATGCGGATGAAGCGATGCGTGCACCGATCGTGGATTCGTTTGAGAAAGAAGATGAAAACGGCGTGCCGGGGAAGGCGGTCATGGCGGGGAATCCGGACTGGATGGCCGGTTACGAGAAGCTGCGGGAAAGCGGGGAATATATCGGCGTCGTGATGGGGGTGGAAGGACTGATGCTGGACAATGCGATGGCGCAGGGCATTATCATGGAAGGGACATTTGTACCGGAGAAATTTGCCACGGGTGACTATGTCCTTGCCGCGGGTGCGAATTCCCCCGATATCAGGACAACGCCGCCTGTGGGAAGCAAGGTAGAGCTGGGCGGCAGGGAGTTTGAGATCATGGCGGCGCTTCCTTACGAGAGCACAATGGTTTCCGGAGCGGACAGTAGACAGGCGCAGTTTAATGTGACCTATTATATGCCGATGGAGACATTCGATACCCTTTTCCCGGGACATGGCATCCGCAATGTGGCGGTGGATATCGACCGTGAACAGCAGGCGGCATTCGAGGCGTTTCTGGAGCAGCTGCTGGAGGGGACGGGAGTCACGGTGACATCCTTTACCACCTATCAGTGGAATTTTCATAATGCTGTCTTTCACCAGTATATGATCCCGTTTTTTGTGGGGAGCGTGATGCTGATGATCGGTATCCTGAATTTCTGCAACGCTCTCGTGAGCAGGATGCTGGTGCGCAGAAAAGAGTTTGCAGTCTACGAGAGTCTGGGCATGACCGGCAGACAGCTTCGCAACATGCTGCTGTGGGAGGGGCTGCTCTACTATGGGATAATGTCGTTGATCCTGGTGTCCGTCACGTCGGCGGTCACATGGATCTGGGGCCGGTGGTGGCTGGCCAACACCAATACATGGTGCATCACATGGCGGTTTTCGCTGCTGCCTCTCTGGCTGGTGCTGCCGGTTCTGTTTGCGGCGGCGGTGGCGGTTCCGCTTTGCTGCCTGAAAATGCTGCGGCAGGAGAGTGTTACATTGAGGCTGCGGGTGGTGGATTGATTCCCGCGGGCAACGAGCCGAGTGGCTGCCAGCAGACATTTGGCGGCTGAGTGTACCAGCGACGATTGTTACAAATGTTACAAAACTGTACCATTTCTGTACCTGAGCTGTAACTTTAGACTGCTACAATTCTCTTAACGAAACAGTTCATAGGGCCATCGGCATATGGACGGGATCTGACAAGGAGGATTACAACATGGAAGCAATCGTAAAGGCAGCAGGATTAAAAAAATATTATGGAAAAGGCGAAGCGTTGGTGAAGGCACTGGACGGTGTGGATCTGGAGATCGAGCGGGGGAAGTTTACCGCCATCATCGGAACAAGCGGCAGTGGGAAATCAACGCTTCTTAATATGCTGGGCGGGCTGGATGTGCCGAGCGAAGGGAGTGTGAAGATCGGGAAGCAGGAGCTGTCGAAGCTGACCAGCGAACAGGCGACGATCTTCCGCCGCAAACAGATCGGCTTTATTTTTCAGAATTACAATCTGATACCGGTGCTGACGGTCTGGGAAAATATCATCTTCCCGATCACCCTGGACGGCCGGAAACCGGATCAGAAATTTATCATGGAGATCGTGCAGCTTCTGGGGCTGGAGAGCAAGCTGGACAGTCTGCCGAACAACCTTTCCGGCGGACAGCAGCAGAGGGTGGCCATCGCCCGGGCGCTTGCCTCCAAGCCGTCTATCATCCTGGCAGACGAACCTACGGGGAATCTGGATTCCAGAACGAGCGACGATGTGATCGGTCTGCTTAAAGTGACCAGTGAGCAGTTCCGTCAGACCATCGTGATGATCACCCACAATCCGGACATTGCGGTGCAGGCGGACAGGGTGATCCGGATTGAGGATGGGAAGATCGTGACAGGGAAGGAGGGGGCGAGATGAATTTCAGACCGATTTTTGTTTTGAACAGGAGAACTTTCCGGCAGAACAAAGGGCGCAATCTGGTGGCGGTGCTGGCCATCATTCTGACGACGCTGATGTTTACCACGCTCTTTGTGCTGAGCCAGAGCATGAGCAGGAATATAATCGAGATGACTTTCCGGCAGACGGGATATGATGGGCAGGCTTCTTTTAAGAGCATTACCGAGGAGCAGGCAGCGAAGATCGCGGCTCATCCCGACGTAGCCGAGACAGGCTACAGTATGGTTGTAGGGATTGGACAGGGAAAAGAGCTGTCGGGGCGACAGGTGGAGATACGTTTTGCGGATGAGAGCTATGCGGAACATTCTTTTGCAAAGCCCGTTACGGGCAGAATGCCGCAGGCGGCGGACGAGATTGCGCTGGATAATATCGTGCTGGATAAGCTTGGCATCCCCCATGAGCTGGGGCAGCGGGTGACGCTGGAATGGATTGCGGATTTTCAGGAAGAGGAGAACAGGGTGTCGGAATTTACGCTGTGCGGATTCTGGGAAGGAAATGAATCTTCCTATGCGAGTATGGCCTGGGTGAGCAGGGAGTTTGCGGAGGATGTGACGGCGCAGCTGGATGCGGCAGAGGCAGAACAGGCAGGAATAACGGCGCCCGAACAGGCAGAGGCAGAACAGGCAGGAATAACGGCGCCCGAAC
>VSOD01000072.1:2137-13458 GCA_009774655.1 Lachnospiraceae bacterium | reverse complement strand
AATGGACCTTCGGGGACTCGAACCCAGGACCGACCGGTTATGAGCCGGTTGCTCTAACCAACTGAGCTAAAGGTCCATGAAACTTAACTGACTCCAACGGGAATCGAACCCGTGTTACCGCCGTGAAAGGGCGATGTCTTAACCGCTTGACCATGGAGCCTGATATTCATAACATTCTGCTCTTGCTCTCTCACAAGTAACTTCAACGAATGCTATGATATCATACTTCCCTGCATTTAGCAAGAGAATTTTCCGTTTTTTTCAGAAAATACAGGCTGAAATTGTAACAAAAGCATACCTAATCCAGATAATCAATCCGCACCAGCGTAAGCCCGCAGGCTGGGGCCGTAGGCCCCGCAGCCTGCCGCTCCCTTGCCTGCAGGATCTTCTCCACATCCTCCGGCTCCCTGTGTCCTCTTCCTGCCTCCATCAAGGTTCCGGCGATGATCCTCACCATATTATAAAGAAATCCCCGCCCGGTCACCCGGATCACGATCTCCCGTCCCTCTTCTTCTATTTCCAGCGAATCAATCTGACGCACTGTCGTCTCCACCTGTGCGCCGACACTGCAGAAGCTCTTGAAGTCATGCGTTCCGACAAGACAGGCCGCCGCCTGCCGCATCCGTTCCACATCCATAGGCACATAAGTAAAATACGTATAAAGTCTGCGTACCGGCATGGGAAAAGGCGCGCTGTAGATTCGATACTCATAGGTCTTACGGCTCGCCGTGTGGCGCGGATGGAACGTGCTGTCTACTTCCTCTGACCGCTGTATCTTAATATCTTCCGGCAATCTGCGGTTCAGTGCATAGGATATCTTATCCGCCGGAATAGGGCTGTCCGTGTCAAAAACCGCCACGTTGCCCAGCGCATGGACTCCGGAATCAGTCCGGCTTGCCCCTGTCACTGCCACATTTTCCCCCAGAAGCTCAGAAAGGCATCTGTTTAAGATGCCTTCTATCGTCTCCCCATTCGGTTGTACCTGCCATCCGCAGTAATTTGTCCCGTCATATGCCACGGTTAACATAACTCTTTTCATATACAAAGCCTTTTTCTTTAAATTTTTCTTATTCTATAGTTAACGACATTAGAAATTTCGTTTTCGGACTTGCAGTAGCTACCGTATATGGCTTCTGCAAGAGCCGGAAACAGAAATTTGTTATGTCGTTTACTATACTTTACTTACGCTTTCCTTACTTTTTGCGATATTACAGATAAATCCTGATCACGATGCAGACAGCAAAATAAGCCGCCAGCACACCATACGCCATTCTGTCCCTGGCCGCATATTTTAAGGGCTTCATCTTCGTCCTGTGTTCGCCGCCCCGGTAGCATCTGGCTTCCATCGCCATCGCAAGATCATTGGCCCTGCGGAACGCCGATATGAACAGCGGCACAAGAAGCGGCACCATAGCCTTCGCCTTCTTGATCAGATTACCGCTCTCGAAATCCGCACCGCGGGCAATCTGCGCCTTCATGATCTTATCCGTCTCTTCCAGCAGAATCGGTATAAAACGCAGGGCGATGGACATCATCATCGCCACCTCATGTACAGGCACCTTAAAGACCTTAAGCGGTTTCATCAGCTTCTCCATCGCATCTGTAAGGCTGTTGGGCGTGGTCGTCAGCGTCATGACCGAAGAACCCACGATCAGGAAAGATAACCGCACTGCCATCGTCACCGCCTGCTGCAGGCCCTCCCTTGTAATCTTTATCTTCCACACCGTAACAAGCACCTCTCCCGGCGTCAGAAACAGGTTAAATACCACCGTGATCAACATGATGAACACGATCGCTCTCATGCCTTTTACCATGTATTTAAACGGCACATGGGACAGCCTGATCACCACCGCCAGAAAAACGGCTGCCACTGCATAACCGATCCAGCTTTTTACCACAAAAAGAGAGATGATGAAGCATATTGTCGCTATCAGCTTCACACGCGGGTCCAGTTTATGAATGACGGATTCCGTCTGATAATACTGGCCCAATGTAATGTCTCGTAACATATTCGATTCCTTCCTGCTCCCGCTTTTTTATCATTATCATCCCGGCACGTCACATGGCACCCAAATCCTGCATCTGCTCTGTCACACGCATCTGTCCGTCAAGCACACGCAGGATCTCGTCCTTCGCCTCCGCGATCGTCGTGACATCCGTCTGTACGGGCATCCCATTCTTATGAAGCGCCTGCATGATATAAGTTACCTGCGGTGCCGCCAGCCCTACCTCTTCCAGCTCCCGGTAATGCTTGAAGACTTCCCGCGGCACATCGTCATACATGACCGCGCCCTGGTTCATGACAATAATGCGTTCCACATATTTCGCCACATCTTCCATACTGTGGGACACCAGAATAACGGTGATACCCGTTTCTTCTTTCAACTTTGCGATCTGATCCAGGATCTCGTCTCTTCCCTTGGGATCCAGACCCGCCGTTGGCTCATCCAGTACGAGTATATCCGGTTTCATGGCCAGCACCCCGGCAATCGCCACCCGGCGCTTCTGCCCGCCTGAGAGGTCAAAAGGCGACTGATAGAAATATTCATCCTCCAAGCCTACCTGTTTCAGGGCCGCATAGGCCCGCAGCTCCGTCTCCTGTCTGGACAGCCCCAGATTCCTGGGGCCGAAACAGACATCGGAAAACACATCAATTTCAAACAGCTGATGTTCCGGATACTGAAACACCAGTCCTACCTTGCTGCGCAGCTTCTTTTTGTCATAGTCGTCTGCATGGATATCCTCACCGTTAAAATAGATGCTGCCGCCGGTAGGCTTGATCAGCCCGTTCAAATGCTGCACCAGCGTGGACTTTCCTGAACCTGTATGCCCGATCAGCCCGATAAACTGGCCGTCCGGTATCACCAGATTGATATCCTTCAATGCATGTACCGCAAGCGCAGTATCGCCGCCGTACACATAATTAACATGATCTAATATGATCGACATTCCACAACCAAGCCTTTCTCACAGTCTGCACACCGGCAGACCGAAATCGTGCCGATACCGGCACACCGTCTCGCAACCCGGACGCTTCTACACATGATATAAGCGCATCAGTTCCTGTGTCAGTTCCTCCACCGTCAGAATGCCGTCCGGCAGTCCGACACCGCTTTTCTTAAGCTCATGGGCCAGCAGAGTCACCTGCGGCACATCCAGACGCAGATGCTTTAGATGCTCCACTCTGGAAAAGATCTCCCGCGGCGTGCCCTGCATCGCGATCCTGCCCTTATCCATGACGAACACTTTATCGGCATGAATGATCTCCTCCATATAATGGGTGATTAAAAGGACTGTGATCCCTTCTACATCATTGAGCGCACGCACCGCACGCACCACTTCCTTACGCCCGTTGGGATCGAGCATCGCCGTCGGCTCATCCAGTATGATGCATTTGGGATGCATGGCGATCACGCCGGCGATGGAAACTCTCTGCTTCTGTCCCCCGGACAGTTTGTTTGGGGAAAACTTGCGGTACTTATACATACCTACCGCTTTCAGGCTCTCTTCCACCCGCGCCCAGATCTCCTCTGTAGGAATCCCCATATTCTCCGGTCCGAATCCGACATCCTCCTCCACTACCTGACCGATGATCTGATTGTCCGGATTCTGAAAGACCATCCCTGCTTCCTGCCTGATGTTCCACAGATCCTTTTCATCCTTCGTATCCATCCCGTCCACCCACACGGTGCCCTCAGTCGGATACAAAATAGCATTGATATGTTTCGCCAGCGTAGACTTCCCGGAGCCGTTATGCCCCAGAACCGCAATAAAATCACCCTGCTGCACATCCAGATCCACTTCATCCACTGCGCGGGTGATCCCCTCAACATTTCCCTCTTCATCACGTCTGATATACTCAAAAACCAGCTTATCCGCCTTTATAATACCCATCTATACCATCTCTCCTCTTACCGGAAGCGATCATTTTCCCTGTCATGACACAACTTTATGTCCTATTTTACTAGAAAATATTTGAAAGCACAAGAGTTTCATTTGTGGTATACTTTATATGACTGGCCGATAACTTTTAGGTTACAGACATCCAGATCCTCGCCTGCGGGCGATCAATATACTACACAAGGAGCACAGTATTCATGCAAAAAAGAACAATTTCACATAAAGTCCAAAAAATCTCAGGAACCTTTGTATTCCTCCTGCTCTTCGTTCTGCTGTGCGCTTTTTTCGCACAATATCTGACCGGTGCAGAAACGCTGCAGGATTACGCCGACAACAATCCCGAACTGGCCTACGGCCGCTCAGAAACCGAGGAGCCGCCTGACACCGAACTGACAGGCACTTCTGACGCTCCGCCTGCTTCCGAGTCTTCCACTGCCGCTGACAGTCCGCCGGCAACAGATTCCTCCGCCGGCACAGGCAATCCGCAGACACAGAAACCCGCCGCTGACACAGGCAATCCGCAGATACAGAAATCTGCCGCTGACCCAAACGCTCCCGAAACACCGGACATGCCGTCTGCATACAATACCTCAGAAGAGTCTGCTGCGGGTTCTGGCGTCGGCACGGACCCGCAGACACGGCAATCGGATTGGGAGAAGGAAGAAATGAGCATGAACCCGGAACGCACTACCTATCAGGACGGTTTCTACTACGAACCATTGAGCGATGAAGTCAAGGAACGGATCACCGGCATCTCATATCCTGAGAGCGGATGTACCGTCCCCTATGAGGATCTGCACTATGTGGGACTTCTGTATGTTGATTTTAACGGAGAGACGCAGACCGGAGAGCTGATCTGCAATAAGGCCATCGCTCAGGACATGGTGGAGATCTTCTATGAGCTTTATCTGAATGACTACCGGATCGAACGAATCCGTCTCATCGACGAATACGGCGGGGACGACACCCTGTCCATGGAAGATAACAACACCTCCTGTTTCAACTACAGAGTGGTGGACGGAACCGACAGCCTCTCCAAACATGCGCTTGGCTGTGCCATTGACATCAACCCGTTTTACAACCCTTATGTGGTCTTTAACAGGCCCACACAGGGCGAAACTTATATCTCCCCCAAGGGCAGTGAGATCTATGCCGACCGCTCCCGGAGTTTTCCTTATAAGATTGATGAGAACGACCTTTGCTACAGGCTTTTTACCGCACACGGCTTTACCTGGGGCGGCAACTGGAACTCCTCCAAAGATTATCAGCACTTTCAGATTGTCCTTTGAAGTTTATAGTAAACGAAATTTCTAATGTCGTTTACTATAAGATCAAATTTTCGGATCAGGAAATGGTAATTTAAAAAAAGGAGTACGCATCATCTGCGTACTCCTTCGTTATGTTATGCAATTCACAAACTACGATGTAATTATAATACGAACATCGACATCGTCTCATCCATCTGATTAGAGATGGTCTTCAACTCATGAGCCTCATCTGCGATCTCATTGATGATGCCGCTGATTTCTGTTACGGATGCGGATGTCTCCTCTGTACTTGCCGCATTCTCCTCGGCGATCGCCGACAGGTTCTGTACGGTATCAACAACACTGCTTCTCGCTTCATTGATCTTGGCGGTCTTGGCAGATACTTCATCGATCACACCGATAGACTGCTCTACTTCCTCAACCAGCTGTGCAACCTGCTCATTGGTCTTCATTACGTTCTGGCTCTGCTGTTCCATTATCTCTTTCACTTCATTCATCGTGATAACGGACTTGTCAGAATCCTCGATCAGGGAAAGGATGATCCTCTCGATCTGTCTTGCCGATTCGTTAGACTGCTCTGCCAGTTTCTGTATCTGTGCCGCAACAACTGCGAAACCACGACCCTGCTCGCCCGCACGTGCCGCCTCGATGGAAGCATTCAGGGAAAGCAGATTCGTCTCTTCTGCTATATTGGTAATAAGCGCTGTCGCTTCTTTGATCTTCTGTGCAGACTCATTGGTAACATTCGTCTGTTCATAAATGATATCAATAGATTCACCTGTCTTGGCATTGCTCTCCTGAAGTTCACGGATTACATCCATAACAGCCTCACCGCCTGCCTTCAGATTCCGTGCCTTGTGATTCAGGTTATCCAGCTCACCGGCTGCCTCCTCGATCATATTACCCATCAGGATGATATTCTCTGTCGCGCTCTGTGTCTCCTCAGCCTGGGAACCGGCGCCGATCGCGATCTCATTGACCGCCTTCTCCATCTGCTCAACATGCTCGCTTGTTATGCTCGTTCTGTTGCGCAGATTATCGGATGCTTCCAGAAGCTCCTTGCTTCCTGAAATCACGTTCTTAATGATATCCGACAGGTTCTCTTCCAGCTTCTTGATCGCCCTGCAGATCTCGCCGACTTCGTCTGTCTGCCGCAGGGAATCATCATCAAACTTGAAGTTGAGTTTGCCCTGTGCCACCTCTTCCAGAGCGTTCACGCCTATACTCAGTCTCTTCGACATCTTGCCGACAATCATAAAAATGAGCACTGCACAGAAGATCATAAGTACAACAGCCAGAGCAACGATGATCATGGTAATCTGTCTGATCTGCGAATCAACGATCTCCTTCTGCATACCGGCAAAGACCATACCGACTGTCTCACCCGTCTCAAAGTCAAACAAAGGAATATAATAACCGAAATACTGCTGGCCGGATACCTGTACGTTGTCAGTAAAATACTCTTTGCCCTGTCCCAGTACATTATCCTTTACCGTAGTATCCGACAATGTACCCAGAACTCTCTGGCCGCTCGCATCCTTGGCCGAAGTCATATATCTGGTATCGCCGAAATAGATTGAAACGTCAATATCCGATACTTCCTTGATATCGTCCGCCAGATCTACCTGTTGGGAAATATTAAAATCTCCCTTGACCAGTTCGTTGTTCTCGTTCAGAGTGTATGGCTCACTGTTCATCTTTCTGAAGGTAGATCGTACAGCCGTCGCTGTTCCGCGCAGACCGTCCGAAATGGTCACTTTCATTGCATCGTTGATCTTCTTATTGCTGACCACTGTAATCGCCACGCCGAGTATCAGCAGCGGAATCAGTGCGATCAATAAGATTTTCTGTTTTAGTTTCATCTTCTTGTTCCTCCAATGCCCCTTATTAGTCAAAAAGCTATATCTATTGTAGCATATTTACAGATAAAATCCATCCCTAAATTTGAAAAATTTACTTCCATTTCGTAACAGTTGGTTTCTCTTCGCCGAAAGCGATTTGGAACAGGCCGAATGCATGATACAAAGAAGCCCCGCAAAACTGCGGGGCCTGCCTGTGTTTTCATCTCGTCTTTATACCAGCTCAAGAACAACTTCCATTGCTGCGTCTCCCTTACGGGGTCCGATCTTGATGATCCTTGTATAACCGCCGTTGCGGCTTGCATATTTAGCTCCATACTCGTCGAAGAGTTTTGCGACCAGATCTACTTCCCTGGTGCCTCTCTTCCTGCCTGCCGGTGTGGAAGGCACTTCCGTAACAGGATATAAAACCTTAAGCATCTGTCTTCTGGCATGCAGTCTGGAAGGCATATCCTTCTTGATCTCTTTCTCCACGCTGTCGTACACGGTAACCTTCCTGCCGTCTACCACTTCCTTGACTCTCTTGCCGTCCTTATCCTTGCGGGGTACCTTGGCGGTAACCTTGACGTTCTCAAAATTGTCCTTCTCTTTGACAGCCATCGCGATCAGTCCCTCTGCAATCTTGCGGACTTCCTTCGCTCTCGCTTCCGTGGTAACGATCTTTCCGTTGTATAAAAGTGCCGTTACCTGACTTCTGAGTAATGCTTTTCTCTGGTCAGATGTTCTGCCGAGTTTTCTGTATTTTGCCATAACAGGCTCCTTTCTCACTGGGGAGCTCTCTACAGAGAGTTTACTCCCACTTCATGGTGTACATCCGGCCACGCGCTTTGGACTTACTTACCGAATGCATTGATGGTTTCCATTCATGAGCAGACGCAGAGGCGCTCTTTGGACTTACCCTCTGTGCCTTCTATGTTGGATCGGGCTTCTCTTTAAACCTCATCGCTGGGGTTTAACTGCAGGCCCAATTCTTTTAACTTCGCCAACACTTCCTCCAGCGACTTGCGGCCCAGATTACGGACCTTCATCATATCTTCGGAAGTCTTGTTTGTCAGCTCTTCCACCGTATTGATACCGGCTCTCTTCAAACAGTTATAAGAACGCACTGAAAGCTCCAGCTCGTCGATGCTCATCTCCAGCACTTTCTCTTTCTCATCGTCCTCTTTCTCTACCATAACCTCTGCGGTCTTGGCATTCTCAGACAGATCGATGAAAAGATTCAGATGTTCGCTCAGTACCTTGGCCGCAAGACTGACTGCCTCATCGGGTTCCAGTGTGCCGTTGGTGTAGACATCCAGTGTCAGCTTATCAAAGTCCGTGATCTGGCCGACACGTGTATTCTCTACCGTCACATTAACTCTCTCAACAGGCGTGTAGATGGAATCCACCGCGATCACACCGATCGGCAGGTCTTCTGTCTTGTTGCGCTCAGAACTCACATAGCCTCTGCCTCTGGTAATCGTCAATTCCATATACAGTTTCGTATCTTTACCGCTTAACGTTGCAATCACTAAATCCGGATTCAGTATCTCGACATCCTGATCAACCTGAATATCTGACGCTCTGACAACGCCCTCTCCTTCATACTCGATGTACGCGGTCTTAGGCTCATTGGTATCGCTGCTATTCTTTATTGCAAGGCTCTTGATGTTCATGATAATCTCAGTAACATCTTCCTTCACGCCGGGAATGGAGCTGAATTCATGTAATACACCTTCGATTTTAACCTGGCTGACTGCCGCACCCGGCAAAGAAGAAAGCATAATTCTTCTAAGAGAATTACCCAGCGTAATTCCGTAACCTCTTTCTAAGGGCTCAACTACGAATTTACCGTACTTCTTATCTTCTGAGATTTCTGCAACCTCAATATTCGGTCTCTCAAAATCAAACACGCAAATACCCTCCTTTGCGAACAACGCTATTATTTGGAGTACAACTCGACGATAAGCATCTCGTTAACCGGAACATCAATCATTTCTCTTGTCGGAAGATATTTGACTGTTCCTTTCATTGCCTCCTGATCTACTTCGATCCACTCCGGAACAAGTCTGCCGCCTGTCACCTCGAAGATATCCTTATATCTCTGCAGGGATCTTGCTTTCTCTCTTACTTCGATCACATCGCCCGCCTTGATCAGATAGGAAGGAATCTGAACCGGCTTTCCGTTTACCAGGAAATGCTTGTGGCCGACGATCTGTCTTGCCTCTCTTCTTGTTCTTGCGAAGCCCATTCTGAACACTACGCTGTCCAGTCTGCTCTCCAGCATGACCATAAGGTTTTCACCGGTCATACCCTTCATTCTCTCAGCCTTCTTGTAATAATTTCTGAAAGGCTTCTCCAGTACGCCATAGATAAATTTAGCTTTCTGCTTCTCTCTCAGCTGCAGGCCGTACTCACTGATCTTCCTGCCTGCTCTTGCCGAGGTTCTGTTGGACTTCTTGTCATATCCTAAAAATATGGGATCCAGATCAAGGGATCTGCATCTTTTTAACACCGGTACTCTGTTTACTGCCATTTTATTCGGCTCCTCTCGCTATAATTTTGTTTACAGTGCCTCTGTTCCGCTGCCCGGGACGGCACCTTCTTCCAAACCCGGAAATTCTCTTATAGTAAACTTACATCATGCTCAACCTGTCGTTTACTATAGTTCGTTATACGCGGCGGCGCTTCGGCGGCCGGCATCCATTGTGCGGTACGGGAGTCACGTCGCGGATACTTGTTACCTCCAGACCACATGCCTGCAGTGCGCGGATCGCTGCCTCACGGCCCGAACCGGGACCTTTGACCATAACGTCCACCGTCTTCAATCCATGGATCAGAGCAGCCTTGGCAGCCGTCTCTGCCGCCATCTGTGCTGCATAGGGAGTAGATTTCCTTGAACCTCTAAAACCAAGACCACCGGCACTCGCCCAGCTCAACGCATTACCCTCTGTATCTGTCAGGGTAACGATCGTATTGTTAAAGGAAGACTGGATATGTGCCTGTCCACGTTCAACGTTTTTCTTTACACGCTTTTTTGTCACTTTTTTGGTAACTTTTTTAGCCATAATAAACTAACCTACTTTCTCTCTTTCTACGATAAGTTACTACACGACTTCATAAGCTCTGATCAACTGTGATCCTGAAGCCTTATTATTTCTTCTTGTTTGCTACTGTTCTCTTAGGACCTTTTCTCGTTCTCGCATTCGTCTTGGTCTTCTGTCCGCGAACCGGAAGTCCCTTCCTGTGACGGATACCTCTGTAGCAGCCGATCTCCTGAAGACGCTTGATGTTCAGAGCGATCTCTCTTCTCAAGTCACCTTCCACCATGTAATCTTTGTCGATCACCTCGGCAAGTCTCTTTACCTCATCGTCAGTCAGTTCTCTGACGCGGGTGTCCGGATTCACATTCGCTGCCTCCAGAATCTTATTGGCGCTTACTCTGCCGATACCGTAGATATAAGTCAGGCCAATTTCCACACGTTTCTCTCTAGGTAAGTCAACACCTGCAATACGAGCCATTTACGTTTCCTCCATTTTCTTTTCATACATGATACTAATTGACTGGGGTAGGTTCTACCCAATCGGATCAGGCGCTCCGATCTATCCAAACACATTCGCTGGTATCAAAAAGTAATCTCCGAAAGGCTCTTCCATCTAATCTATATAATGATCAGTACCGCCTTCTATCCGCACACGCGAAAAAAACGGTGCTGCAGCCGCTCATGCAAGAACCCCGTATTAAACGTTCAATATTCGGGATTAACCTTGTACCTGTTTGTGTTTCGGATTTTCACAGATCACTCTGATCTTTCCTTTTCTTTTAATGATCTTGCATTTTTCGCAAATCGGTTTTACTGATGATCTGACTTTCATCTCAAACCCTCCTTTCAAAAAAGACCGTTTTACATTATAGCATCAAACCCTTTATTTGGCAAGGCTATTTTCAAATAAACTTACTTATCACGCCAGATGATCCTGCCCTTGGAAAGATCGTAGGGTGACAGTTCCAGCGTCACACGATCGCCCGGCAATATGCGGATAAAATTCTGCCGGAGCTTGCCGCTTATATGCGCCAGCACGACATGACCGTTTTCCAGTTCCACCTGAAACATGGTATTGGGTAATTTCTCGATCACTTTTCCTTCAATTTCGATTACATCAGCTTTAGACATTTGCTTCCTCCTGATATTTTTTGATTGTCCTCTTGATTTCCAGATCTCTGTAACCGTCCTGCGGTTTTTCCATCCGTATCTTCTTTATGATCTGAATATGCTTCCTGTTCTTGCGCTTCGGCCTGCTTATGGTTCTGTTT
>VSOD01000072.1:0-2127 GCA_009774655.1 Lachnospiraceae bacterium | reverse complement strand
GCTAAATATACATATTCCCCTGCTTCCTCAATTATGACATACAGACTGCCTCTGTCCCGTCCTGCCTTTGACACCGCCAGCATTCCCGGCATTCCAAACTCCATATCCATCCGCTTCCTCCCACGGTCATGCTCATCTCTTTTCAGACAAGCGTCAGGATCTCCGGCTCTCCGTCGGTGATCAGCACCGTATTCTCGTAATGCGCCGACAGGGAATGGTCTCTGGAGATCACCGTCCATTCGTCGTCCAGCCAGTCCACTTCGGCCGTTCCCATGTTGATCATCGGTTCGATCGCCAGCGTCATACCCGGCCGCAGCTTCATGCCTCTGCGCCGCTGTGCGTAATTCGGTATCGGCGGATCCTCATGCAGCCTGGTGCCGATCCCGTGTCCCACAAGAGCCCTTACGATTCCGTATCCGAAGGGCGTCACATAGGCGTCGATCGCGTTGGAGATATCGAACAGCCTGTTTCCGGCCCGCGCCATCCTGATTCCTTCGAAAAAACTCTGTTTCGTCACATCCAAAAGCCTCTGTGCCGCCGGGCTGATCCTGCCCACCGCATGGGTCCTGGCCGCATCCGAATGATATCCTTTGTAGATCAGACCGGTGTCTAGACTGACGATATCGCCTTCCTGTATGATATGCGTCGTCCGCGGGATGCCGTGCACCACTTCCTCATTGACCGACACACAGACAGAAGCGGGATATCCCTGATAATGCAGGAAGTTAGGTATACAGCCTCTTTCTCTGATCAGCTTCTCGCACATCCTGTCGATCTCTTTCGTAGAAATCCCCGGCCTGATGATCCTGCCAAGCTCCTCATGCACCTCTGCCAGCAGCCGGCCGGCCTCCCGCATACAGGCAATTTCACGCGGAGATTTAATTGTTACAGCCATCTTGCTACCAATGCCTTTCTCCTGTCTCTCCTCAGTCGAGTATTGCCCTGATCTCGGCGAACACTTCTTCCATCTCCCTGGTGCCGTCCACAGTCCGCAGGATTCCCTTCTGCTGATAGAAATCGATCAGCGGCTGTGTCTGTTCGTGGTAGACGCTCAGACGCTTTCCTACCGTCTCCGGTCTGTCATCATCCCGGAGCACCAGTTCCTGTCCGCAGTCGTCACAGATGCCTTCCTGCTTCGGCCTGATATATTCGATATGATAGGTGGCGCCGCAGGAAACACATGCGCGTCTGCCGCTCATTCTCCTGATGATATTCTCGTCCGGCACATCCACGTCGATCGCGAAATCGATCCTGTCGTTTAATCCGTCCAGCTCCCTGTCCAGCACTTCCGCCTGGGGGATCGTCCTCGGAAAGCCGTCCAAGACATACCCGTCTTTACAATCTTCCTGTGCCACTCTGTCGAGAAGGATCTTCACCGTCAGTTCATCGGGCACCAGCAGTCCCTGATCCATATATCCCTTCGCTTCCATGCCAAGCGCAGTGCCGTTCTTGATATTCATCCTGAAAATATCGCCGGTAGAGATATGCGGGATCCCGTACTCCTCACCGATCAGTTTGGCCTGCGTACCTTTGCCGGCGCCGGGAGCCCCTAACATTATGATCTTCATATTAATATCCTTTCTTTTCCATAAAAAGACAGGAAAGGGACGTCTCAGTATCCCTGCCCGTCCCTTCCGTTTCTATTCATTAGTCGTTTAAGAATCCTTTATAATTACGAACCATCATCTGAGACTCGATCTGTTTGATCGTCTCCAGAACAACGCTGACGATAATGATCAGGCTTGTTCCGCCAAATGACACGCTTGCGCCGAAAATACCATTGAAGAAATACGGCACAACGCATACGATCGTAAGTCCGACTGCGCCAATGAAGACAATGCGGTTGAGCACCTTCGTGAGATATTCACTGGTCGGCTTACCTGGTCTGATCCCCGGAATGAAGCCGCCCTGCTTCTTCATATTCTCTGCAATCTCTATCGGATTGAAGGTAATGGATGTATAGAAATATGCAAAAACAATGACCAGTGCAATATATACAACCATAGCGATGGTATATACCGGACGCTGCGGGGGAAACCAGTAATTGGAGGTCACTCCCATCAGAAAATGAGACCAGAATCCCGAACTGTTGATGTTAAACAGAGAAACCGCGATACTCGGGATCTG
>VSOD01000071.1 GCA_009774655.1 Lachnospiraceae bacterium | reverse complement strand
ATCTCTTACAGCGGTATGGGAACAACCATGGTCATAGCAACCTTCATCGGCCGGTATCTGGAAGTGGCCAATGTGGGTGACAGCAGGCTTTATGTCATCAGCGACAGGATCAGGCAGATCACACAGGATCATTCCCTGGTAGAAGAGATGGTACGTATGGGTGGGATCGACAGGGCTTCGGCCAGGAACCATCCGGATAAGAATATTATTACCCGCGCGATCGGCGCAAGGGATTATGTGGAGGCGGATTTTTTTAATCTGGAGCTGCACACGGGAGATATGGTTTTACTTTGTTCTGATGGGTTGACAAATATGGTGGACGATGAGACGATCTTCCGCATCTTGAAATGCGGCGGCAGTCTTGAGGACAGAGTAGAGGAATTGGTAAGGGTTGCCAATCAAAACGGCGGTAAGGACAATATTTCAGTGATCGTTATCGAACCGTTAGCAGACGAGGTGGAACATGATTAAGATAGGTATGATGATAGGCGAGCGGTATGAGATTCTGGAGCGGATCGGTACCGGCGGAATGTCAGATGTGTATAAGGCCAAGGATTATAAGCTGAACCGTTTTGTGGCGGTCAAGGTGCTGAAACAGGAATTCAGCGAAAACGCCAACTTCGTGTCCAAGTTCAGGGTCGAGGCGCAGGCGGCGGCCGGACTTATGCATCCGAATATCGTCAATGTATATGATGTGGGCGAAGAGGGTGGTATCTACTATATTGTGATGGAGCTGGTAGAAGGTATCACGTTGAAGAAATATATCGAGAAGAAGGCGAGACTGTCCGTCAAGGAGGCGGTGAGCATCGCCATTCAGGTATCCATGGGGCTGGAAGCGGCCCACAACAACCATATCATTCATCGGGATATCAAGCCGCAGAATATCATCATTTCGAAGGAAGGCAAGGTGAAGGTGACGGATTTCGGCATCGCCAAGGCGGCCACCAGCAACACGATCACTTCCAATGTGATGGGATCGGTGCATTACACTTCGCCGGAGCAGGCCAGAGGCGGTTACAGCGATGAGAAGAGCGATATCTATTCGCTCGGTATCACCATGTTCGAGATGCTGACGGGCAGGGTGCCTTTTAACGGAGAGACCACGGTGGCGATCGCCATCAAGCATATTCAGGAGGAGATGCCTTCGCCGAGAGACTATGTGCCGGAGATTCCGATCAGCGTGGAACAGATCGTGTGTAAATGCTGCCAGAAGAGTCCGGACAGACGCTATCAGTCCATGCAGGAGCTGATCGTCGATCTCAAGCAGTCCCTGATCAATCCGGATGAAGATTTCGTGAAGCTGGTGGATCCGGACGAGGAGGCATCCACGAGAATGATCACGGACAGGGATATGGCACAGATCAAGCGGCAGTCCGACAGACGGGATTCCATGGAAGAAGCCATGCGCCTGAAAAAGAACGCCGTGCGCTATTATGAGGAAGAGGAAGACGAGGACGAAGAAGACGAGGATGAGGACGACTGGGATGACGAGGACGACGATTACGATCCCAAGATGGAGCGGATCACCACGATCCTGGCGGTGGTGGCGGCGCTGCTGGTGGGCGGTATCATCATCTTCGTAGCCGGCAGGGCTTTCGGCGTGTTCCAGATCGGCGCGGAGACGGAGGACAGCCAGCAGGCTGACACGGAAGAAGAGAAAGAACAGGTGGAGATGATCAGAGTCGTGGGCATGAACGTGGAAGAAGCCAAGCGTTCCCTGCTGGATCTGGGTCTGACACCGGAGATCAAATATGAGGCAACGAACGCCTACGATGCGGGTACCGTTCTGCGGGCCAGCGTACAGGACGGTCTTATGATAGACAAAGGCACCGTGATTTCCATGACCGTGGCCGAAAGTGCAGAGGGCGTCAAGGTGCCGTCCGCCACCGGCAAATCACAGGAAGAGGCGACGACCATTCTGGAGAAAGAAGGGTTCGTGGTCAATGTGACGGAAGGGTATGATGCGTCGGTACAAAACGGCTATGTCATCTCGCAGTCGCCGGAACCGGGGACGACTGCGCCCCAGGGTTCCTCCGTTACGATCCGTGTCAGCCAGGGCACGGACGAGAACAAGGTGCGGGTGCCGAACCTTGTCGGTATGGATGAGATGGATGCCACGGTGAGCCTGACGGAGCTTGGCCTTCCGGTCGGCAATGTGACATCGGTCAGCAATGATGATGCGTCTTTGACAGGCAAAGTCTGTTATCAAAGTTATTCTGTAGGTTCTTATGTGGATAAGGGGACGGCCATAGATCTGTCGATCAGTACGGGGCCGGAAGCGGCTACCTATAAATATACGGAAGGGATCGCCGCGCCCACGGAAGATCCGGATTATCACAACGGTATGTCGGTAAATGTCACGCTCACGGCGGCGGACGGTACGCAGCTTTTGAGTACACAGTCCACTACTTTTCCGGTGGCGGCCAATTATACGGGGATCAAATCGGCCACCGGGACGATCACATTTACTTTTCAGGTGGAGAAGGAAGCAGTGACCGCGACGGATCCCAATACGGGAGAGACGGTGACGACTCCGCCTGTTTCGGAGGAGAGGACCGTGCGGCGGGATGTCAATTTTACACAGGAATAGGGATAGGGCATGCAGGGCAAGATCATCAAAGGAATCGCCGGGTTCTATTATGTCCATGTGGAAGGACAGGGAACCTACGAGTGCAGAGCGAAGGGAATTTTCAGAAAAGACGGCGTAAAGCCTCTGGTCGGGGATGACGTGCTTGTGGATGTGCTGGACGATGCGCAGATGACAGGCAATATCCGGGAGATCCTGCCGAGACGGAATGCTCTGCTGCGGCCGGCAGTGGCCAATGTGGATCAGGCGCTGGTCATCTTCGCCATTGTCAAGCCGCAGCCGAATTTTAACCTGCTGGACAGATTTCTGATCCGGATGGAGCGGCAGGGTCTGCCGACCATCATTTGTTTTAACAAGCAGGATATCGCGTCCGCCGGGGAGAAGGAAGCGCTGCGGCAGGCCTATGGGATCTGCGGCTGCCGGGTTTTATTTTTCAGTGCGCTGGAGAATGAGGGCGTGGAGGAGATCCGGGCGCTTCTGCAGGGGAAGACCACCACCGTGGCAGGGCCAAGCGGCGTGGGCAAGTCGTCGCTGATCAACAGGCTTTCACCGCAGGCCGGAATGGAGACGGGAGCGATCAGCAGGAAGATCGAGCGGGGCAGACATACCACGCGCCATTCGGAGATCATCGCGCTGGGGGAGGCGTCCTATATCATGGATACGCCGGGCTTCACCTCACTCAGCATCGCAGAGATTACGAAAGAAGAGCTGGGACAGTATTATCCTGAGTTCGTGCAGTACGAACCGTATTGCCGTTTCAGCGGATGCGCGCATATGAGCGAGCCGTCCTGCGGGGTGAAGGAAGCCGTGGAGGACGGCAGGATCAGCCGGGTGCGGTATGAGAATTACAGGGTGCTGTATCAGGAATTGAAGGATATTAAGAGGTATGATTAAGAAGCTGTGGACAGCATTGCTTTATCCCAGACGGAATTATATGAACGGAGAAAAAGTGATTTTCGGAAGTAATTCATGCTGTTTGTTTCATATGGACATCGCATCATTGATTATCGGGATGTATAGAAAGAATGCGGTAAATTCGTTTACTATAAAGTCATAAAAGGAAACGAGGTGGCAGTATTGATACGAATAGCGATATGTGACGATGAGGAGGAAGCCGTCACGCTGCATGAGGATATCGTAAAGGACAGTTTAAAATCATGCGGTATTGGTTATGAAATCACAACCTATACACACGGCGGCAATCTTCTATCTGATATTACAGACGATGGATTTTTCTATGATCTGATTCTGCTGGATATTGAAATGCCCGATGTCACGGGGATGGAGCTTTCCGAAAAGATAAAGCTGTCGCTGCCGAATATCAGGATTATTTTCATAACCTCGCATATAGAATATGCAATTGACGCATATGAGCTTTCTATCTTCCGCTATGTGCCGAAAAACGATCTTGCAAACCGGCTGGCTCCTGCAGTGGCGGATGCCGCAAAACTGATCGAACTGGAAGCGGGCCGGGAGTACGTCATCCAGGCCGCGGGCCGCATGGAGAAGATACCGCACAAAGATATTCTCTATATTCAGCGTGACGGCGGTAAGAATTCAGTAATATGCTCTAATACCGGAACGTCGAAAGTCCGGAAAAGTCTGCAGAAGGTTTTTGAGGAGCTTGATACGCCGGAGTTTATTTTTATCGACAGAGGATATATCGTAAATATTATACAGATCATGAAAATAGCCGACGGAATGGCATTTCTCAAAAACGGGGAGGCGCTGCCGATCAGCCGGTCTCATTTACAGTCGGTCAAACAGCAGATAAACAGGTTTTGGGGGTCGCATATATGATGGAGTGGTATCAGGTGGGTTCGTTCTTTTTCACAAATGGCCTGCGGATTATCCTCGGTCTGTATCTTGCCATAACAGTATTGAACTTATCCGTCGATATGAGAAAGACATTTCTCTTTTCTGTCTGCACATCCGCTTTGGTTACTGTTTTGTGCTGCTTTTCAGACAGGCAGTTTTATATTACGGGCGCCGAGATTATCATTATGGTGCTGCCTGTATGGTATCTGTTCAGGACTAAAATGCGGATGTTCCTGTTTCTTATTTTCTATTATGAGATCGCGGCTGCACTTTGGGAGTTTATGGTATCGGCGGGGTTGGGCGTTCTGTTCCGGTCGGAGGATTTTCTGGATATGAGGCGGCCTGAGCATATGGCAGCAGTCTGGATCGTCCGGCTGCTTATGCTGGGAGCAGCTTTTCTTGTTTTCAGGGCCGGAGGGAAAGAAGGCGGAACGTCAAGACGCTTCGTATCCATGACTGCAGTCGCCGGCCTGATCGGGATGGTACTTTTATCCGGACAGAATGTCATAATAATTGATGACGAACAGATGAACAGCTGGGTTATCTTTTCCATGGTCATTCTGATGGCGGTCATGTTATATTATCTCAACGGCCAATATGAGATGGAGAAGAAGATAGCGAGCCTGGAGAAGGAAAAAAACGTTTTGCTGGCGCGTGACTATCATTTGTTGAAGAACACTTATGCCGCCAACGCAAAGCTTTTCCATGATTTTCATAACCATATGGAAGCGCTGCATCGTTATCTGACGAAAGGCAGGACAACGGAAGCCATCCGTTATCTGGAAGATCTGCGCTCTCCGCTTCGGGCAATGACCGAGCCTGTCTGGACAGGCGATGAAGCGGTAGATTATCTGATCAACAGCAAAATCGCTTTTGCATCTTCTGAACAGATACAGATAAACTGCAATATTGAGTATCCACAGCATACGAATATTAGAAGCGTTGACCTGGTGGCAATCCTGGGAAATCTTCTGGACAATGCCTTTGAGGCTGTCCGTGACGCACAGATCAGTCTGCGTTTTATCAACCTGACGGTCCGCCGCATCAATGAAATGATCATTATCAAGTTGGAAAACGGGTGCAAAGCCGCCCCGATTATGGAAGAGGGAGAGTTGAAAACTTCGAAGACGGACACGGGCTTACATGGCTGGGGCCTGAAAAGTGTCCGCACTGCCGCGGAGCGTTATGACGGTACGGTAGAAACACAGTACGGCGGCAACAGGTTCTGCACGGTTGTCACATTGTCCTATGAAGCTGTCAGAGCGGAATAAAAAGAATATTTACAAGCAGATGCAATATTTTTCATTAATCAGCGGACCGTCTAATATGGCGGTTTTCTTTTTTTATGGACAAAAAACCGCCATTCATGGACGTAACGGCACAGAAGTGCTTTTTGCGGTATGCTGTGACCATAGCAGTAAACAATACACTGATTTGAATGGAGGTAATCTTATGCGTCATATTTATTTTCGTTTCCTGTTGGGTATCGTCTGGCTTGCGGCTGCGGTTGTCTGTGCCATGAATGCCAATATTACTTTTGCGGCTCTGTATGTGCTGCTGGGCATCGTATTTCTGGGATCTGCTTATTCCCTCTGGAAGAAGGAAGAGGGCAGGGATGATCGGAGGAAACACAATGGATAATTCACATCTTCTTACTCTCAAAAATTTGACCGTTTGGTATATGAAAAATAAGCCGGTTCTGAAAGAATTATCTATGGAACTGGGAACGAATGAGATCGTCGGGCTGATTGGACTTAACGGAGCGGGCAAAACGACCTTGATCAAAACGCTTTCCGGGCTGCTTGACAGCTTCCGGGTGGAAGATACTCTGTGGCAGGAGAAACCGTTTATGTTCCGTGACAGGGACTTTAAGAAAAACCGTTATGTCGTCTTTGCCGAAGAACATTCCTTTTCATTCTTCACATTTCGTGAGTATGCTTCTTATGTGGCCGCGAGTTATGGGAAAGAACTGTCCGATGTAGACGAACTGGTACAAGGCTTTCAATTCGAGGAATACACTGATGTTTTACTGAAAGAATTGTCAACGGGCAATCAGAAAAAGGCATACCTGATTACTGCTTTTGCCCTGAAACCGCAGCTGCTTGTGCTGGATGAGCCTGTAAATGGTCTGGATTTTCAAAGTACAGAATATCTGTACAGCCGGATAAACGGCTACCGGCAGTATGGAACGGTTCTTTTTTCATCCCATATCCTTGAAAGTATCTGCCTTACTTCTGACCGGGTGCTGGTGCTTGAAGAGGGACGGATCAGAAAGAGGTTTACAGGACAGGAAATTGAAACCGACAAAATACGGGAGGTATTGAAAGAATGAGTAAACAGCTCTTTGGTGCAAAATATGAGCGCGTCGTAAAAGGTCTTATTGCCTGCATGATACTGTTTCTTGCCGTCAGTGCCGCAGAAATGGAAATGGAGATTGCGCCGTATATTCTCTTTCTGGCGGCTACGGCTGCATCGACGGGTATCATGTGGCAGGCGCTTGCTTCTTCGAGAAATGCAGAGTGTATGAGCGGGTTGTTTATGCTGCCGTTTACAAACAGGAAGATGACCTTTTCGATTGTACTTTCGTATGCCGGTTATACAATGGTTACGAAGACGCTTCTTGTCTTAACGCTGTTCTTTGCCGTGTGTGAGTGGAGTGCACTGCAGATGGCCGTGGCCCTTCTCTGTGCCTGTAACGGTTGTTTCATGGCGGCGGCGTGGTATACCATGGTGAAGCAAAGGAGACTGCTTCCCTTTGTGATTTTGTGGGGTGCGGGAATCTTTGTGTTCGTATTCACGGTGCGGGAGATCAGGGTTTTTGCTGTAATTGTGCTTTTAAGTCTTCTCCTTTCAGCTTTGAGATTGTTGAAAGTGGACGCTTATGTATTTTACAACCCCGGATCCGCAAAACCCCTTATCAGGCATACCAAAGGAACGGGGAGCATATTGCTGTACATGCTGCGTTATCTTTTTACGAATAAGAATTATCTTCTGAATACTGCCGGCCTGTGTGTGATTGCCGTTGTGCTGCCATTTATATTAGGGCAGGTTGAGGAATTGAACGTTATGCCCCTGGGATTTGCCGTTCTTTGTCTGAACACACCAATCTGCATCCTGTTGTCCTGTGACCCTGATCTGGAGCAGGCTGTCCGTGTACTGCCCGGGCAGGCAGGACGTTTCTGCATCCGCTACTGTCTATTTATTTTCTCCGTCAATATGGCGGTAAGCAGTTTATACCTGATAAGCTGGCATATTCAGCATGGCGGTGCAGGCGGTACGGAAATCGCCGCCGCATTGATGACTGCCCTGCAAAGCGCTGTTCTGTCTGTCTGGCTGGAGTGGAGTCACCCTGTCCGTAACTGGAAGATTGAAAATGATCTGTGGAACCACCCGCGAAAATATGTTGTGCCGCTAATCATGCTGTTGGCTGCAGGGCTGACCGGCATGCGGCCTGAGATGACAGGGGTTATGCTCTGCATTGTCCTGGCGGAGTGTTTCACTTTACTGCTGATAATATGGAAAAAATGATTTCAGTTTGTGTTGGAGACGCCATGGGGCATAGGCGTAAAAGTACACGCACATCCTGTCCTTTCCAGAAATTCTTCTTCTGCCTGCCGCAGATTATCTGGACTTATCGTATTCTCCACTTTCATCTGAACGGTTCTGCGTTCCGGAAGATAAGACGGATTTTTCGTTAGGGAAATTCCGTGTTTCAAACACAGAATCTGAGCGATCTTTAACAATTCGTTTTGATTCACTTTCTCTGCGATGCCGATCCGCCATCCGGTCTGGTCAGCCAGTGTCTGCAGTTCATCACGATATCGATTTCCGACGGCAGGTGAAATAAAACTGATCTCCAGATATTTTCCCATGGGATCATGTTTCAGACTTTTCTTGTCCGGCTGGTGGGGCAGGGTTTCGAAAGTCTGGTCGATGCAGTAAAAAGCCAGATTTTGTTCGACGGTTTCCATGGAGGGACTGTGAGGACAGAAGAAACCGTCCTTTTTCTCTGTTGCTGTTTCCGATATCGATCCGTCGAGGGAGGAACAAGGCTGTCCGTTGAGGGAAAGGTTCCATCCGGTAATGGTATGGAATCTGTCCGCCGCCTCGAGACTTCCGGCGTCGGGCTCTCCGGATAGAGTGACCTCATAGGCTTTTCTGTCTGTGTGATAGGAAAGCCTGGAGATTCTGTCATCGAACAGCGATGTGAGCAGGATGGCTGCTGCATTGTGGTTCGTGGACGGGTGGATTCCGGCGTTCCAGCCGGTAGCTTCAAAGAAGCGGGCGGCTGCGGCGCGGAAAGCTTTCTTGTCCTGGGCGTCAGGATAGTCAAACTGCAGGATGACTTCCCGGCGGTCCTTGTGATAGCTGATCTTCCGGTAAGGGAAATCCCCGAAGGTCTTTTCAATTTCTGCCGACAGTTCCTGCTGGGTCAGTTCTCTGGGGGCAAGCAGAGCCGCCAGGTCTTCCGGCGTAACGGCATTCCAGAGGAACAGCCGCTTTGCATTCGGGGAGAAGCAGTCGCTTTCGTCAAGCGCTTTCTGCATGGATTGCAGTATGGTATCGTCCGAAACGGCCCTGCCATACCAGATATGGGCAATCTGGGAAGTCGTAAAATGTTTCTCCGGATAGTGTTCCCGCCAGTATTCCCAGAGGAGTTTCTGGTCAGCGGGGGTATATTCCTGCGTTCTCTGAAGCGTATAAGCCGGGATAAACGGCGCCTGCTTTCTTTTGTTTCGAAGGATAATTTCGTAGGACTGCCCGCATTCGGGTAAGTAA
Organism: Lachnospiraceae bacterium; assembly: GCA_009774655.1. Lineage (GTDB taxonomy): Bacteria > Bacillota > Clostridia > Lachnospirales > Lachnospiraceae > UBA3282. The sequence continues at coordinate 4,290 of VSOD01000071.1, read as the reverse complement.
ACCTGTCTGCGGTAATCCTGGCCTGCCAGCTCCTGCCCCAGTTCTTCGATGACGTCCTGGTTTCCGTGCACCAGGAAAATATGGCGGGAAGAGAGCCGGTCCAAAAGGTTCTCGATCTCGAGCTTGTCGCCGTGGGCGGAAAGTCCCACCTGTTCGATGCGGCATTTTACAGGTACGGAGGTTCCGTTCAGGGTCAGGCTTGCAGCCTCAGGATTCTCCAGAAGATCAAGGAGCTGGCGGCCGGGCGATTCTTCGTCCTGGTAGCCGGTAATGATGATGCAGGCATTTTCGGAAGATGCAAGCTTACGGGCATACTCGACACTGGGACCGCCGGTGAGCATACCGGAGCTGGAGAGGAAGACGACAGGGTCACTGCCGGATAACAGTTCCTCTCTTTTCTGCATGGGCGCTACGGCCTGTATTTCTTTCGTGTAAAAGGGTTCGTTACCCTTTAGAATGCGTTTTCCCAGAGCGTTTTTCAGATAAGTGGGATTCCTGGTGTACATGATATTGATGTCCCGGACCATGCCGTCCACATAGACAGGTACGGCGGGAATTTCCTGATTCTGGATGGCGGCGCGCAGAATCAGCAGAACCTCCTGAGCCCGCCCCAGAGCGAAGGCCGGAATCAGTATTTTCTTCTTCTGCAGAATGCATTCCCGTACCAGCTCCACCAGACGCTTTTCCTCTACCTGTCGGTTGGAATGGAGCCGGTTTCCGTAAGTGGTCTCTACGATGGTGACGTCAGGCCGCAGTCTGGGAATGCTGATTCCCTCGATGGTGCGCTGGGAGAAGGCGGAGAAATCTCCGGAATAAAACAGGCTTCCCTCGTCTGTGACAAGATAAATACAGGCGGCGCCTGCAATATGTCCCGCCGGATAGAATGTCAGGGTAAACCCTTCCAGAATGGGAAAGGGAGTCTGATAGCCGATAACGTGGATACGTCCCAGCATGGACAGGACATCCTGTTCGGAATAGTGAGGAATCTCGCCTTCACGGTTATTCATGATCTTCAGACTGTCATACAGAAGTACCCGGGTGAGATCTGCGGTCATGGCAGTCATGTAGACGGGAGCTTCCGGATACGCCTTGCTGACGATAGGAAGGGTTCCGATATGGTCCATATGGGCGTGGCTGATCAGAATGGCATCCAGGCCGCCCTGTTCCTGCAGGGTGCGGAAATCGGGCAGTGGATCTTTAGTGCCGGACTGCCGGATGCCTGAATCCATCAGAATGCCCTTGCCTGCTATTCTAAGATAAATGCAGCTTCCGCCGATTTCCATGGCGCCGCCGAGAAAATGTAGATTCATGGGTGTGAGTCCTTTCTGTGATGTTGCGGGAAATACTGTGCGAATATTATAATTACAGTTAACCGCATTAGAAATTTCGTTTACTATAATTCTATATGATTGATTCGGAAAAGACAAGATTTTGCTTCTGGTTCCTGTCAAGGACAAACCATAAAATGCTTTTGCGGCATATTGATAAATAATTTGACAAGGTGTAAAATACAAGTTGCTTTAGGGAAGTATCTCATAGATTACTTGAAAAAAGGCCGCTGAAAATGCCCTGAAAAGTGGAAAAATTGTTTTCCTGTCCTGTCAAAAGGAAGAAGCTGGTGCTGGCAACGGGATCTTTGATCCATATTCCGGCGTCGGATATTCCGTATGGCAACTGGCTTTTCTGGGTAGAATTATTCCTGAGTGCGGCGGCTATGGTCAGCATATGCAGGTGGAACAGAAGGATGTGTGAAGACAAAACAGGTTGAGAGAAGGAGTGAGAAGAGAATGCAGTATACAACCAAATATGAGACGCCTCTTGGCAGCGTGCTGCTGGCGGCGGACGAGACGGGGCTTACGGGGTTGTGGCTTGACGGGGCAGGATATTATGCGGCAGGACTGGCGGCGCGGCATGAGGAAAAGGAAGTGCCGGTGTTTGAGAAGGTGCGGACGTGGCTGGATCTCTACTTCTCCGGGAAGCAGCCGGAGTGCCTGCCGCCGCTCCATATGATCGGGTCGCCTTTTCGGATCAGGGTCTGGGAGATGCTGCTGCAGATTCCCTACGGGCAGACGATGACTTACGGGGAGCTGGCGACGCAGATCGCGAAGGAGAGGGGGATCGAACGGATGTCGGCACAGGCTGTCGGCGGGGCGGTGGCGCACAATCCGATCTCCATTCTCATTCCGTGTCACCGGATGGTGGGAACGAACGGCAGCCTGACAGGGTATGCGGGAGGCATCCCGAGAAAGGTAGAACTGTTAAAGCTGGAAGGCGTTGCGGTGGAGAACCTGTTTGTGCTATAGTAGTTTTATGCTGCTGCGCTCTGTCAGTTTGCGGTAAGAATCAGAGAGGAGAACCCGCGTGCAGAAATTATTGCTGTTGGAGGACGATATCAGCCTGATCGACGGGCTGACGTATTCACTTGAAAAAAACGGATTTGAGATAACGGTGGCACGATCGGTGCAGGAGGCCGGCAGGCTTTTGACGGGAGAGGGCAGGCAGTTCGACCTGCTCCTGTTTGATGTGACGCTGCCGGACGGAAACGGCTTCCGTCTGTGTGAGCGGCTGCGGGCGGCGGGAAATGAGACGCCGATCATATTCCTGACGGCCTCGGACGAGGAGACCAGCGTGATCAGGGGGTTAGACTGCGGCGGGGACGATTATATCACGAAGCCTTTTAAGCTGGGGGAGCTCTGCTCACGGATCCGGGCGCTGCTGCGGCGCAGTACGGGCCGTAAGGCGGAAGAGGGAATCTTAAGATCCGGCGATCTTACCGTGTATCTTACGGAGGGCAGGGTGACGCTGCGGGGAGAGCATGTGGAATGTACGGGGGCGGAGTACCGGCTGCTGTGCCTTTTTCTTGCAAACAGCGGGAAAGTGCTCACACGCTCCGTGATCCTGGATAAGCTGTGGGACGGCGCGGGTAATTTCGTGGATGACAACACGCTTTCCGTATATGTGCGCAGGCTGCGGGAGAAGCTGGAGCGTGACCCCTCCGCACCGGAATATCTGAAAACAGTCAGGGGACTGGGCTACCAGTGGCAGGCGTAAAAGCGTAAGGCGTGAAGAGGAAAATGTGAGCGGAAGGAGCGGGTAAGTTGAGCGCCGGGAATGGTATGAATTTTTTACAGGAGAGACAGGCCCGTGGTCTGTACGGGTTTCTGGTGATGGTCTGCGTTTGGCAGACTTTCTTTTTGGGGATCTGCGGGGTGTGGCATGGGGATCAGATCAGGCATGTGCTGACACAGCGGGAGCTGGCGGCGTCTTCATACCTGTTGGAGCAGGATGTCCTGCCGACAGTGATTGCGGCGGCCTGGAATCATACGGAAGTGACGGAGGCGGGAAGAGGGCTGCTGGCACAAATCGGCCATACGGAGCAGGGACAGGGCTTTTTGCTGCAGCTTATGGGGCAGACGTCGGGGCCTTTTTTGATGACGCTGCTTGCAGGGGGGATTCTGTCTGCGGCTGTCCTGCTGCTCGGCGCGGGGTTCTTTTTACAGAAAAGGGAGCTGGCTTATGAGGAAGCAGAACGGATTGTGACCGGGTATGCGGAAGAGCGGTTTACAGAGCATTTGCCCATGGGGGAGACGGGCGCCGTATACCGGCTTTATAATAAGGTAGAGCAGCTTGCGTTGTCGCTGCAGGCCAAAAGCGAGACGGAGCGCAGGGCCAGGGAGTTTCTGCGGGATATGATCTCGGATATTTCCCATCAGCTGAAAACGCCGCTGGCGGCGCTTACCATGTATATGGAGATCATGGCACAGGAGGCTGACCGGGAAGAGACCGTGCGCAGATTCACGGAGAAATCCATGCGGTCGCTGGAGCGGATGGAGCAGCTGATTTTGTCGCTTTTGAAAATGGCGCGGCTGGACACGGGCAACATTGTCTTCGAGAAGCGGCAGTGTTATGCACAGGAGCTGGTATCGCAGGCAGTCATGGAACTGTCGGAGCGGGCGGCCCGGGAAGGAAAAACGATCTTGCGGGAAGGCAGTCCGGAGGAGCAGGTCTGCTGCGATCCGGCCTGGACGAAGGAAGCGCTGGGCAACCTGGTCAAAAATGCGCTGGATCACACCAGTACGGGCGGCACGATACGGATCGTCTGGCAGCGGTCCCCTGCGCTTATGCGGCTGTCTGTGAAGGATGACGGGTGCGGCATCCTGCCGGAGGACATCCACCATATTTTCAAACGCTTCTACCGGAGCAGGCAGGCGGACGACAGACAGGGCGTGGGGCTTGGCCTTTCTCTGGCCAAAAAGATCGTGGAGGAGCAGGGCGGCAGTCTGTCGGTGG
>VSOD01000070.1 GCA_009774655.1 Lachnospiraceae bacterium | reverse complement strand
TTATCGGAGATCGTGAAGATATCGTCCCCGCTAAACGCCCCCAGCCCCATGGAAAGGCCGAGAAACGTTCCCAGGATCCCCAGACCCGTGAGCGTCCCGGAAACCCCGGAATTAAAGAAATTCATGCCCACCCTGTCCAGCAGGTCCTCATTGATATACTCTTCCAGATCGCAGGAAACGCCCACTCCCCGTTTCGACTTCGCGCCTTTCATGCGCATACGGTACTTATCAAACGCTGCCTGCAGTTCCTCTTCCTCAAAAACCCTGTTATTATCTTTGTAATTTCCCCAGAGGTTCTTTCCGTTTGCCTCCTTATATTCCTTCTGCATCCGGAATGCCACCTCTTCCAGCTCATAGGTGACTCTGTTCAGCCTGCCAAAGCTGACGGAAGATATGATAAAAAGAATCCCGATAATGATCAGAAATACGATATTGATGATCAGATTCGTGTAGGAACTCCATTCCCCCGTAAATACGCCGTTCAAATACAGAACAAACGCCACAACAACAGCATACAAAAAATACAGTACATAATACAGCTTACTCTTCATCCGTACACCCGCCTTTTTTCTCTCATGATCCAGTGATCGTTACAGTCTATAATATAAAATTATCACTTTTTTATGCAAAGCTCAATAATCTTAAAGATATCTTAATATATCTTTCTAAAGAGCATGCTGCGCTGTTGTTCAAATCTGTTTCCGAAATACCGCGTATCTTTCCGCACATTCAGACATGGCCTCTTCTCTCTGCCTTTTCAAATGCGCATCGAGCACCGCTCCGTTCTCCATGGCAGACTTAAGGTCCGCAATCATCCTGCCCGCCTCTTCTGCCGGATATATATGGCTTTCTGCCACATAATCCATATGATGCAGTGTCTCCCGAAACGCAAAGATCAGCTGATCATTCAAAAAGGCTTTATATACTGCCGAGACGATCTCCGACTCATGATTAATGTCCAGATAATAGTCGCACAGATCAAAAAGCTCATCCAGAATATCCATTTTCACACCCGGATAAAGACTCACATTATCGTGACTTCCCAAAGCTAAAAGTTTAGACGACATTTCCGTGATCGCCGCAATATGAAAATGCATCTTCGGAAGCGCCGTCACAATCTCTTCACACCGTTCTATCCGGTCGGAATTGGTACAGATCAGTGCCTCAGCCCTGTGCCGATTCTCTTTCTCAAAAGAATAGATATATCCCAGTTTGTGCACTTTATCCGCCGGGGCTCCCAGCGCAAGCAGTTTTTCATAGGACTGCCGCTTCTGCACCATGACCTGTGCCGTGCGTCCGGCTTTCCCCTCCAGAATCATTCTCATATTACCCGGTATCTCATCATATACCGGCTCCTGCCAGAACAATATATCCCTTTTCGTCGCTGAACCCAATTTATTTGAGACAAAGAACGGTGTCGACAAAGAATTAAAGAATACTCTCTTCTGACTCAAACCTGTTCTCTCCAAAAAATAAATAATAAAATCTGTTCGGGATTGAAATATCCTTACTTTATCTGCTTCATTCAAAATAATGTCCTTCGTAACATAATTTTCAACAATTACCTCCCGGCCATCTGCTGAAAAATAGGACTTATTTACCTTCTGTCCTTTCGCATTAAAGGTAGTTCTCGCATACAGGGCGCCATAACGATTGTAATGGTCACTGGAGCGCACCACCCTGTCTTCATTATACCAGTCCACAATCTTTACTAACCGTTTATGAGCAGGTTCTGCATAGAAAATCCTGCCTCTTTCCCGATAGAGATCATGTATTTTTCCCAGACTGTTCGTTCCGCTGATCTCCCAGTAATCAGGCACACTGATCTGGTTGAAATATCTCGGCTTCCCCGGTATGCCCTTTTTTCCTTCAAAGCTGCCGAGAAAATATCCAAACACCGACAAAACACCGTCCGGCAAAAAACCATCGTCTTCGATCACTGCCACATCACAGTCATAACCAGCCCGCCGAAAAGATATATGCAAATTCCGGCTGTCCGGCATATAATTGTCAAAAAGCAATACTATATCATTTAACTTAGCAATTCCATCCATCGTTTTTCTACCTCTCCTGTAAGATATTCTTCGGCTTTCTTATAAGAATGTGCATGATATTCTTCCAGTCTCGCCTTCGTAAACAATCTGACGATACATTCCTTCAATTTCCTGACCTTCTCTTTTTTGTTCATTCTGTCATTTATTGCGATCTTATAACCATTCTTCTTGTCGTCGATAAAATTCTGATTTCCGTAGCGCACGTTAAAACCGATGATCGGAAGTCCGGATCCCACTGCTTCCATCAATGTAAGTCCGAACCCTTCACTGGTAGAGCCGGCCACATATGCCTCATAGTTCTTATATACTTCCTGAAGATTCTGTTGTCCGCGAAGCCGCACATATTCCCCACATCCCAGACGCTCAATCAATTCTTTCAGGAGCTTCTCCTCCTTGCCCTCTCCATAAATATCCAAAAAAAGATCCGGAACTTTCTCTTTGGCCGCCGCAACTGCTTCCACCAGCCAGTCTACATGCTTCTCACTGGCAAGCCGCGATGCTGTGATCAGAGAATGACGCATTCTGTCTCCCTCCGGATATTTCAATTCATCCAGGCTTCCCACAGGAATGGTGACCACGTGAGGGTCTACTCCCATATATTTCCGAAACTGCCTTCTCAGAAGACGATTTTGATCATCCGTAGCCGTAACATAGGCATATACATGGCTGTGCTGGGCAAATGCATATTCATAATAGTTGTTCCACAGAATATTGTCCTCATCTGTATTACCCTCACTGAAATGATCGGCATGAATCGGCATGATGATCCGGGCCTGGCCCGCATTCTGCATGATAGACTGTCCTACTCCCGTTGTTCTGTCTATAATGACAACATCATCCTTCGTAAGATTTAAACATGAGACCATATAACCGACCAGCTCCTCCTTGGAGCATAACAGTCTGTCCGGGAACTGATACATCACCACATCATTATCCGTTATCTCTTCATAAGCGCTCGTACCATCTTCGTTGAAAAACCGACGCTGATACAGATGCGCCTGACCGTCCAGAGGTGCATAATACTCAGAATAGATCCTGCAATATGTAAAATAATCTTTTCTGATCAGGCAGCCGTTTGACACCATTTCCACTCTGTGCACCCGATTGCTGGTATCATCTACCATATATACCGTGTAATAAATACTGCTGCCGGTAAAAGCATACTTGGCCTTCTTCCCCTCTCTCGTAAAAGTAAAATTTCTGTCGGAAAAAGTATCCTGCAGTTGTCCTAATGTATAGGTAACGGGCGAAATCCTGCAATCTGTAAAGAAACTGTAAAGCCAGATCACCTCTGAGTCCAGAAAACCTATGTTTTCTGTCATATGCTGGATATTTTCCCGTGGAAACATATCCGTAAAAATAAAGCGTGCTTCCTGTCCGATCCTGCGCAGGATATTCGCCCTGTATGCCTGTGCATACTCCACGCCACTGCTGGCCCAGCCAATACCCAGATTAAAATTATAAACCATACTTGTACCTCCCTACGGAAGCTGAATATGAATTCTGCCCTCGTTGTCCTTATATACACTTCCGAGCAGCACATTTCTCATGATATTATTCAAAATATCAGCTTCCATCCTCTGATATGCCTCCAAAGCATCCTTATGAAATTCAAATACCGGATTCCTCTGGGCAGATGTCCTGCCCATAACCGCGGACTGCATCTGCTGCAGATAATCTACCTGCTCCACCCAGCCTTCGTCAACGGCATTAAGTGCAGCAATCCGCATGAAATAATACAGATTCTCCCGACTTCCTATTCTTATCTTCTTCTCTGCCAACGCTCTTCTGACACGCCACACCAGATATTCTTCCACTGCTTCCGGATCCTTTTGTGAAACTTCCCTGATCTCTTCATCAAGACGATACGAAATATGATCAAGAATATACCTTCCAAGGACGCTGCCGTCAATTGATGTCTGTGTCGCAATAAACTTTTTTATATTTGTTCGGGCTATCTCCAAAAACTTCTGCTGATCCATGCCCTCCCCGTCTAACAGTTTATTCCGGATTTCATAGATCAGGTTACGCTGATAACTCAGTATCTGATCATACTCCATTGCCTGTTTTCGCGCCAGTACCGCAAACTCTTCTCCTGTCTTCTGTGCGGTATTAACGATCTTTTTTAATCTGCGCCTGCTGATCCTTTTTCTGTCCCCACCCCTTTGATTCCATTTCTGCGGAGTGTTATTGACAACCACCTCATCCTCCAGTGAGACAAAAAAACAGCTGAATCCCGGATCCCCCTGTCTCCCGGCACGCCCTCTGGCCTGCCTTTCCAGACGCACATCTCCCATCCTGCCAATGCCGATCACAGCAAGTCCCCCAAGCTCTTTCACACCCTTTCCCAGCCTGATATCTGTTCCTCGTCCCGCCATCCCGGTAGCTACCGTCACAGCATTCGCCCGTCCCGCCTCCTTGATGATTTCAGCTTCCCAGGCCGCATTGTTGGCATTCAGAACATTATGCGGAATTCCCTTGGCCAACAGGCGCTTCGACACGAACTCCGTCTCTCTTATGCCATTGACTACAATCAGCACCGGCTGCCCCTTTCGATGTGTCATGGCCGCTGCCGCCACAGCCGCGTTATACTGACTGTGCGCATCCCGGTAAAACATATCCCGCAAATCCCTGCGCCTGACAGGGCAGTTTGGCGGAATAACAACCACCTCCGTCCTATAGACTTTCCTCAATTCCTCTGCTGCATCTGCAATCGTACCACTCATACCACTCATCTTCGGAAACAGCTGAAAAAAATTCTGATAGGTGATTGCTGCTACAGAACGATTTTCCTGAGAAATTTTCAGTTTTTCTTTTGTCTCCAGTGCCTGATGCTGCCCACCCCGCAGCTTTACACCCGGCATCATTCTCCCTGATCCCTCGTCCAGAAGACAGATTTCATCGTTCTTTGATACTACATACTGTTTTTCCGGCTCAAATAATACATGTGCACGAAGCGCGAGAACTACATGCCGGTTGATCTCAAAAAATCTCTCTTCATAAAAATTCTGAATCTGAAAGAAACGTTCCGCATACTTTACCCCCTCTTCGGTAAGCCAGACTTTATTTTCTTCCTTCTCATAATCTCTGTCCCTGATCAAAGTCGTCACAAAGAAATCGGCAAGCTCATACAGATTAGACTGCACCCGCGGAGCTCCTGCTATGACAAGCGGTGTCTGCGCGCTGTCCAGCAGGACCGAATCGGCTTCGTCGATGATCACATAGTAGAAATCTCTCAAAAAGCGATCCGATGCTGTCGTTACCAGATTGTTAAACAAATAATCAAACCCCAGCGCACCATGTGTCGTATACACAATATCCGATGCATAGATCGCCTTTTTCTCCGCACTGGTAAAGCTCCTTCCGGACTCCGTACATACACCGGCGGCAATGGTCAATCCCATGAAGCGATACACCCTGCCCATCTCTTGCGCGTCTCTGAGCGCAAGATATTCGTTAGCCGTCAGAAGTATCGTACTCTTTCCTGAAAGCGCATTCAAATACAGAGGCATGGTTGCTGTCAATGTCTTGCCTTCCCCGGTATTCATCTCAGCCAGTTTCCCCTGATGCAGCGCAATCGCCCCCAACACCTGCACATCGAACGGAAACTGTCCCAAAACTCTGCGGTCGGCCTCACAGACTGCAGCGAAAGCCTCCGGCAGAATATCGTCCAGGCTCTCCCCTTTGTCCAGCCTTTTTCTAAATGCCACAGTCAGATTTGAAAGCTGCCTGTCTGACAGTTTTTTCATCTGCTCTCCGAATCCCTTTACCTCTTGTAATATCCTGTTAAGTTTTCTCAAGCTGCTTGTCCGTCTCATTTATTATTTCCTGAATCACAATAGAATGAAATTGGAATTTCGTAACACCGCCATTGATCAGTTGCATACAGTAACTGTACGTCTTAAGCGGACATTTAAAATCCGTTACATGATCTCTCATGGTGATGCTTCCGGCCTCCTCCCCATACCTGTCGTAAAACACCAGCCTCACAAGGCAGTTCTCCCCGGGGGCTGTATCTATATTGATCGTTAATCTGTAATCACACTCGCCATCGATCATCGGCAGTGCCGGTTCTATTTTATTTAACTGAAAGTTCGTCTTTGAATACCACTGCTTGATCACCGTTCCCGGTGGCATAAGGAGATTTCGAAACTCCACGTGGTCTCTTCTGTGCCAGATGATCTCCGACCCATAAAGATAGGTATCCGCAGAATATTCCTCCCAGCAGATCGTCCACTTCTCACCTGCCATCTATTTTATCTCCCTTCTCCCGAAATCCTCCGCCAGAACCCTGCTGTATTGGTTTAAAAACCAGCTAACGATTGCAGATGTGCTGTCGTTATGCCTGCCATGCATACCCTTTCCATACAACTGTGCGCCATTTGATTTCAAGTGAGAAAGCAACGCTGTATATCCTGCTTCATCATAATCATCCTCAATCATATAGGAGACGATCATCTTCGACCTGCTCCAGTCTGCAGCATCAAATTTACTCCAAAATTTTTCATTCAGCCTCTCCACAGCCTCTGCATCCGTATCCCCGCACACATATTGCAGCACATCCAGCGACGTAGGAAAACCGCCGGGTCTGAACCATTTCTCATTTGCTGCCACATTCCCGATACTGGCAAGCGGTTTTCCCAGGATCATGGCATGAGGTCTGATATCGCATCCATAATACAGCGCACCAAAGGTTCCCATTGAAAGGCCCGAAAAAATAACCTGTTCAGGTCCAAAATCAAGTTCCGCCATATACTTTCTGACGGCATCCCCTATCATCTGTTCATATTCCCCCCAGCCCATATAGAAGCTGCCGCCTTCCAGCCTTGCCTCCGCTACCAGCAAAAAGGGGCAGCCCATATTACGCATCATGTTATAGCCTTCGAACCCTTCCCTGGTCTTATAACCCGAAAAATAAATATTCAAAGGCGGCTTCATATCTCCGGGATCAAAATAGCAGAACAGTTCTTCTCTTTCCGAAGAAACATATCGCTCTCCACCCGGCAGGAAGTATCCGTGTCCCCTTCTCGAATACCTGTCATGTAACGCTGTAATCTGTAGTTCTCCCTGTCCGCAGGCCCGAAGAGAAACGAAGATCGGTCCTTCCTCCATCCTGTTGTCCAGCTGCACCACCTGGTCAAGTTCTTTTTCTGTAAATTCCCACGTCTGCTGTACTTCTGAAACACTCCCTTTCACAAACTGGGTCACAGAAAGTGATATCGAAAGTTCCGGACTTTTACTGTATTCCAGCCACAAGTCGATACACTGACCTGAGAACACCGGAATATTGTTCCGCCAATACGCGATCTGCCCGAGCTCCCTACCAAAATCTCCCTGCAGGCAGACACTGTGGTTTCCGTTCCACCTGATCGAACCGGAAAAATTCTGTGAAATTGCCAGATTACTAAACCCGAATTTTTCACCATAAGGGATTGGAAAATAATTCGCTGTCTCATGCAGTAAGAAATTCTGAATATCAGACTCTTCTATCCGTCTTCCCTTTCGGCTCTTATAAAGCCATGCCGCCCCTCTTTCCAATATTACCTGCTGTGTCACAAACAGTGTATATGCTTTCGTCAATCTGTACAGAGGCATTATCTCACCGTCCAGCGGTGTTCTGTCCAGAAACACAAGATCGTAAGACTGCCCGGCTGTTTTCTCACAGGCCTCGATATGATGTAGTACAACATTTTCCGGCAATGTATAAAGCTCATTCCAGTCCTGACCGCCTAGCTGCAAAATCTGTATCTTCTCCAAAGAAATCTATGACTCCTCTCCATTTTTCCAGTAACACTTCCGTCGTAAACTCCTTACCCAGCTCATAAGCACTGACCATGGCATCATTCCAGTTCTTCATACTCCCCAGATAGTATTCGAGCACAGCAGGAAGTCTGTCCAGTCTCCGCAGAAGAAACCCATTCCTCTTATGTTCCACGAACTGTGTCTTTCTGTGCACAATCTGCGGTATCCCCACACTGAGCGCCGTAATCTGCACAAAAAGTTCCGGAACATCTCTCAGATCTACAAGAATCCTTTGTTCTCTCATACACTTACTGACTGACAACTCGTCTACGCACTGTTCCACAAAAAATCTTGCCGGCGCCGCCTGTTCCCTCTCCAGATCATTCTCCGCCACAAACCGATCCTCTGTTTCGGCCGCCCAGTCTTCCTCATATCCTGTACTGCGCAGACATCTGCGCACCTGCTCAAGAAGCCTGCCCTTCCGGTCATAATCTGCCACCCTTGTGAACAAATGCACCATAGCTTTCCCGTTTACTGTAAGATATCGCCCCAGCGTTTCCACCAGCCGGTCAAAAACCTCATCCGGCATTCCATCCACAGGCACCAGAATCTTCTGCACCTCCAGCTGCCTGCTGACGCCAAAATCCACCCGGGAATCATAAGGAGAAATATCTGTGATCCTCTTAGGTGCATCACCATCACCTGTCAGCTCCCTGATCTGTTTGGAGTTTTCCCTGGAAGCGGTTACGATGCAGCCGGCCATTCCCAGCAGCGCAGAGGTCTCCGGATGTTCCCTGCAAAGATAACGTTGTTCAAAAAAAGAAAGGATCACATGCCGTCCTTTAAGCGCATCCCCCAACAACTCCGTATGCCGCTCATGCATAGCCACACAAAACAAGTCCTGTGTCTTCGTCATTCTCAGATAAGCCTGCAGTACCTCGCCAATCACCTGCTCCAGACTGTCATAAGACAACTTGGTAAATCTCATTTTACATTCACGGCCCTCATATAGAAGCAGATATTCCCGCCATTCCGGATTAATCTCCACATGCCCGTCTCCCTGAAAACAACGCATCTTCCATACGCCGTTTTCCATAAGATAATCCTGATAAAGCGGACCGGCACTGCCGTAAACAACTGTACCTGAAATAAATCCCCTGTCATCATAAAAATTTCTCCGGTAAAGTCTGCCTTCCCGAAAAATATCGATCTGGATCGGGTTACCATCCTCCCCAAATTCTATCTGGGCATACTTCTCTCCTGCCAGCATCGCCGTCACAGCAAACATCGTATATACAAATTCTATACCGGGCGGCCACTTCATATTGTGAAAAGACAAAACAACCGCTTTCCTGCGCCGAATCTCCTGTATAGCGTCAAAACACGACCAATAGGGGGCTCGGTATACACCCTGTCTGTGAAGAAAATGACGAAAATTCGGAGAAAATCCAAGCAGAAGTATCTGATATGGATAACCCTTACTGCGCTGAAAAAGCTGTACATGCTTCACAGTATCATCAAATTCTGTATGAACACGTCGTACATACCATTTCTGTTCATTCTCACACCAGTTATTCTGTTGATACCAGGCAGGTATTAAATGTAACATCATTTTCCTCATCATATAAAAGATTTATACATATCATAACTTCTGATCGTCAGAAACTCCTCTCGCAAATTATGCCAAATACCAGTCAGCATCATTGCAGAAGACGGAATCATCACCAATGAACTTTCTACGATGCCTTTAAGCTGCAGAACCATCGGTATCCCCAGACAGATTCCCATTACTGTAGCGCTGAGCAGACTGATTCTGCAAACTGTTCCGACCAGATACCGCTTCGTCTCGCATCCGGCATGCAGATTGGCAATACTGTCACCACTCTTCAAAAGCTGTTCCGTGATAACACCCGGACTAATAAAGATCAGTGCAAACACTATCGTCAGCACATAAAGCAGCCCGATGTAAATGCAAACACCGGTAACTCTGGATAACACAAGATTCTCCTGCCACCAGACAAGGCCACTGTTATCCGGAAACAGACCACACAATCCGGTCACTGCAAGCTGCGGCAACATAAAAAAAGCTGTGGAGAACATCACAGGCATCACTCCTACCGGATTCAATTTGACTGCCAGATAATTCTTATCCGCATATATGTTATGGATAGATATACGCTGCACCGGAATCCGCTTCTCACTGTTCTCCATGACAAGTATGATAATCATTACGCCAAAGGCGATAGATAAAGGCAGCAAAAGTTCTCCTGCGCCATGGCCTTTAGCGTTCGCTGCCATTCCGTCAAGGATATTGATACAGATAAACACAGTTTGACCGCCAATACCATATTTTTTGTTCCGCTCTGCCATCCATATAATAAGCACAACTCCTGTCATCATTTCTGTAACAGCTATAAATTTCACAGGAAGCAGCGCTGCCTCCATTGTTTTAAAGCTTATCTCCTGTACCCGTACTATTGCCTGAAAAAATGCAAATCCCATCATTAATAACAGCGTGATACGATTAAGCTTCCCCGGCGGAGTCCTCCGCCTTGAACCAATACTTCCGCATGCCGAAAAAATCTGCACCAGAACAGACGCGGTTATATATGGCGATATGCCCAACGCAAACAATGAACATCTGTTAAGATCCCCGCTGATCGTTTGTATCAATAAAGCCTCCGCATCCAGATTTCTTTCCAGATACACAGAGACGTCTATTCCATATAGAGGTACTTCCCGCCCAAACAGATAACACAATATGATCAAAACTGTGTATGCCAGCTTATATTTAATTATACCGTCTTTTTTCCCCGTTCCTGCCATGACTTCTCTCAAATTGTCGGTGACCATCCCTTCTCAGAGATGGTCACCGACAGGATTATTTATAAACTATCTGTCTATCCGATATCGTTATCTTTTGTCTCCCGTTTCTCAGCAAAAATACCTTTCCTGTGTTTCTTATCATAACCTGTCTTTCCTGCAACTGCTGCAATGACAGGAATACTCCACCACCATAAACCATGTTTGGCGGCGCCATCTCCGGAGAGATCCATCGTTGCAAGAGGAGTCTCCTCGTCCTCCACCGCCCTGAGAGGTGCATTCTCTTCATCATCCTCTTCAAGATCTACCACCGCAAGCGGTACTTCTTCGTCTTCTACTGCGACAAGACCATCATCTTCTTCCATCTCTGCCGCTGCAGGTGATATGATGCCTCCTACAGCAAGTCCCGGTGAAGCCACTGCTGCTCCCAGCCCTACATTTGCAAGGGGCAGATCCTCCTCGTCAATAGCCGTCAGTCCCAAAGCTGCTGCCGCTGCAGGCGTTATCGGCGCTGTTCCTGTGCCGGCTGTTGGAGCTGCTGTCGGCGCTGTATCACCAGCCGGTGTTCCATCCCCGCCATCTCCGCCTGTGCCACCGTCTCCTGTCTCCGATCCTGTCGGTATTGTAGAGGTATTTGCTGCACTTTCAGATGTGCTTGCGCTGTTCGATGCCGCATTACTTGCACTGGTTGATGCTGCATTACTTGTACTGGTTGATACTGCATCACTTGCACTGGTTGATGCTGCATCACTTGCACTGGTTGATGCTGCATCACTTGCACTGGTTGATGCTGCATCACTTGCGTCCGTGGATGCCTTTTCACTGTTAGCCGCGCTCGTACTGGTGCTTGCTGCAGCAGATTCCGACTCCGATGTTATCCTGTTATTGACAGAAACACTCAAGGAAGCAAGCGAAGCGCTGGTGCTGTCTGATACCGATGCAGATTCGCTGGTGCTGCCTGATGCTGCAAGCGACAAGCTGCTAAGTGAATTCCCAACACGAGTACTTTCGGCATTCAGGGAATTACTTTGTTCTGTCGAAACCATTAATGAATCACAGGTACTCGTTGATGCTGATACTGACTGCGATGCACGGATCGAAGTTACCATATTGCTTAAAGATGCCGAGGTTGTGCTGTCTGTAGTCGACTTCAATAAAGATTCTGAGGTACTCGTCTCTGCCGACTCGGATGCTAACTTTCGGGCTTCGCTCGCTGTTTCACTTTCCGTCACTGATTCTTTGCTCTCTGATGTCGATGCTGTCTCTGAGCTCAGCTTAGAATTTGATGCTGACTCTGAAAGCGATTTTATCTCACTATCTCTTTCCGACTTCGCTGTTGATACCGCTGCACTTGATACTGTTGATGCTGTCGCACTTTCTTCTGCCAATGTTGACGCTTCTGATATTTGCGACTTTATCGTTGATTCTGCTTGTGATACCGCCGCCGAAGTTGATGCATTCAGGCTCTCTGTGATAGTTTCGCTCTTGACAACATTCTCCTGTGATATAGAGTTATAATTACTTTTAGCAATACTTTGCGATTCCTCTGCCTTAGTCAAACTCTCACGGTCTTGTTGATACTGATCCTCTTTGTTTTTGTACTCATCTTCTGAAAAATATCTATCCCCTTTACCATTAAAACTTCCATCTTCTTGCTTCTCTTTTTCTAAAACATAAATATATGCTATTTTGCTCAAATCTTTGCCATCAACAATATTTCCCTCTTTATCCACAAGAACATAGTCAAAGTATTTTTCTATTTGTTCTCCATTTTTATTATGATAGGTTGCTTTTACATAATTCCCATCATAATTCCACACACCATTATCACCTTGTACTCCATTACGCTCCCATTCGGTAAACGTAACATCCATCGTACCTGCGTCTTGATATACTTTGTATTTAATCAACAACATGGCCAACTGATTAGCCGCCACCCAGTAGTCCCCGCCAACCTCCGATCCAACGGTACTCTCTAAAACCCGATCAACCACCGACTGTGCCGACGAAATTTCACTTCGCAAATTTTCAAGTGTGCTGTTTGCCTGCGATTCAAATGCTGCGGATTCACTCGCATACGCGGACTCAGCGTCACTTACTATCTCACTTGTAGATAATAATGTGGAGGATGCTGCACTTTTACTTTCAGACAAACTATCTTTCACCGAATCTGATTGAACTAAGCTTACACTTTCCGATGCGTTTAAATGATTCGTGGATACCGTCTCAGAAGTTGCCGCTGATGTTAACACGGATGCAGCATCACTCTCATATTCTGATAGCTCCGTCGAATCCTGTTCCGATACACTTGCAGAGTCACTTTCTGATGTTGACTTTGCTTCCTCCGTCGATTTCGATGCACTCTCCTGCTTCTCGCTATATTCCAATGATGCTGACGTACTTTCGCTTGCTACGGAACCTGCTGCCACCGCGGATTCCGACACTGAAACTGATGTCGATGCTGATGCAGATTCTGCTGCTGCACTAAAGGATGTGGACTGTGTTGCACTTGCCTGTGAGTCCGCCATTGAATGCACATTGGACAACCGTTTTGAATCAAGTGCCGAATCTGACGCTGATTTAAATGCCGAAACCGACTCGCTTATCAACACAGAAGAGGATTCCTGACTGTTAGCATCCGATGTCGAAGCAGAATTCTCAGACTTGGAATCTGAAGCAGCCGTAGAATCAGACGCTACCTCTGACTCGCTGATGGCATCTGACACAGCCCCACTGATATAATCTTCCGTAATTTCTTCTTTTGGATTTTCATCCGAATTATCATTTGTTTCTGAATCCAGATTCTCATTTGGAGTTACATTGCCGCCATCTCCCTGGTTTCCGTCTGGAGTTTCATTGGTGCCATCTCCCGGAGTTACACTTGGACTGTCAGTAACGCCAACTCCCTTATTCTAACAAGCTATGTCAGA
>VSOD01000007.1 GCA_009774655.1 Lachnospiraceae bacterium | reverse complement strand
AAAAGTATCCTAACCTTATAAAATCAGAAAGTGTGGCAATGGGATTTGCACAGGCCGAAGTAGCAGGTCAGGCTGTCAGGACAGAAGATGGAATCATGATGATTACCTGTAATGGGATGAACTATATGGATGATGCCAATCCATCCAGGAGCTGGGCTGTCATGTTTCCAATAGGGGCAACGCATATGTATATGGAAATTATGAATGCAATGGCGGAGGGGTATATAGAAGCGAAAGACATCAAGGAATATTCAAAGTGGGAGAAATATTTTGAAGAAAGAGGACTGGAATTTGAAAGAATCTTATCAGATGAGGAATTGGAGCAGGCAGATAAACAGGAATCTGAATCAAAGACAGATATTATTGTTAAGCCAGATGGTTCAAGGGTGCTTGTAATGACAATGAGTATTGGCGGAATGGAAACTACAATGAGTTTGGAAATTTCCAAGCCGACAGAAGTGCCAAATGAAAATTCAGAGCATGATACCGATAATAATATGCCATCTGATGATACCGGAATGGATACAGTATCGGATGGAGTGTCGAATATTTCAACGGAGGCTTAGAAAGCGTGGGCAGCTTTAAAAATACTGGTAGCTGTGCAAGAACAGATATGGTCTGACTGACAGAGGGGCTGCAATAAAAAATAATGGAGGACATTTGGAGATGAGTGTAAATGGAATAGGGACAGCGGGATATCCGCTGACAGGATACACGGTAAGGAAAATAGAAAGAAGCGTGGAACCCGGAACGGTGGGATTCATGGAAGCGGTGGAAGAAAAAGCGGCGCAGGGGAAGGCAGCCGACCAGGACGAGAAAGCCTTTGAGATGGTCGGGTCCAATGCCCCGCAGGAAGTGAAGGATGCGTGGATGGATGCGGCGAAAGAAGTAAATGCGAATGGCATGGGAATCCGGGGCAACGGGATGATGAGCCACATATCGCAGATGATGGTGCAGCGGCTTAATAAACAGCTTAAGGGCGAGACGGAGAATTTTGACATCCTTGGAAGCACGGTGGAATCTGCGATCAAGGCAGTGAAAGAGGCGCTGTACGATTTGGAGCATCCAAGGGTATATACGCCCAGGAGCATAGAGGTACAGCAGGCCCGCATCAAAGAAGGGGAATTTTACAGGGCGTTTTTAGAGAGGCTGGAACGGTTATAGGGTACATTATGGAACAGAAGACAGGGATACTTCTGATTGCCAGATGGATTACGATGTCAAAATAATGGAGGATTTGAAACAGGAAACGTAGTACATATTGATCCTGACGCAGTATTTTCCATCCATCATGTAAAGACAGGGGAAAGCGCAAACGTATATCGGGCGGATGATTTTTCAGAGGACAATCCGGTCTACCTTGTGAAAGGCACTGACATAAACGGAAATGAATACGAGCAGACGGTGGATGTGAGCAAGGTGAATCCGAATAGCTGCTCTTATACGGAGATGCTTGCGTTAAATGCGTATACCGGGAATAAGTCGGACAGCAATTTCATGACCATGTCGATATTGAAGGATAAGATGGACGGCACTTCCTACCACGAAAAAGCGGATTATATGGCAATGGCGCACGAGCTTATGAATGACATGAAAACGATTGGAAATTTGGACGGGTATCTGCGGTATGGAAAGTGGATCAATGATATCCTTACTTTCTGTAAAGGCAGATCATAATTGAAAATGGCCTGCCACACGGTTCCATATCCCCGATAAGGCCACAGTCTGACAAGGCAGGACAGGCATCCCCGGTTTTCCAGTAGATCGGGAAATCGGGGGAGCAGAAGGAAAACCAATAATAAACAAATGATAAAAGGGAACCGGCAGGGACAGGCTGGTTGTGGATATTAAGTCCATGCACTTTTCTAAGGGTCTGCATATATCCTATTCCATGAAAGTTGCCGGGGAAAGCGTGGAACAGTAGAAATACGGAAAGGCGGAATACAGCCAGGAAACTATAGCGGCAGGAAAGACTGATGGTGCTTATTGCTCGCCATAAGCGGCAAAGAAAAATATAACAAGGCTTTTAGGGGCGTTTCTGTTACCAGTTCTGACTTCATACTTTTTTCGGCAAAAGTTATGATTTGGCCGTTAATCCGACATTAGCCGAATAGTTTTCAAAATACTGTTGATGAAAAAGAGTCTGGCATGATATAATATAAAATCGTGTTGGACTCTTTTTTTAAAATCAGGACGATTGATGAAAGACAGCATCTGTTGTTTAATGAAAGGAGTTCACAATATAGGCGAAAATTTGAAAGGCAGAGAATGATCAAAATAACGATGGATCGTTATGTGCATGTTACGGATGACTCGCTGACACAGGCTGTCCGCCAATTTGAACAGAACCGTGCCATATGAAATAACACATATTATCATATATTCCGATGCCAAATTGGTGCGGAATTGGTGCGGTAAAACATAGAGATTTTCAAAAACCCCATAAAATCAAGCTTTTTAAGGAGGATATAGATAAAAATGAAACTAGGCATCGTAGGGCTTCCCAACGTGGGCAAGAGCACACTTTTTAATTCTTTGACGAAAGCAGGAGCGGAATCGGCAAACTATCCGTTCTGCACCATCGACCCGAATATAGGCATCGTTGCGGTGCCGGACGAGAGGTTAAAGCTGCTGGGCGATATGTACCAGTCGAAGAAGGTAACACCTGCCACCATCGAATTCGTGGATATTGCCGGGTTGGTGAAAGGCGCATCGAAGGGGGAAGGACTGGGCAATCAGTTCTTAAGCAACATCCGGGAAGTGGACGCCATCGTACATGTGGTGCGCTGCTTTGAGGACAGCAATATCGTGCACGTGGACGGCACCATCGACCCGCTGCGTGATATTGAGACCATCAATCTGGAATTAATCTTCTCCGATCTGGAGATACTGGAACGCAGGATCGCCAAGACCGGTAAGGCGGCGAAGATGGACAAGTCGCTGGGCAGGGAGGCGGCGTTGTTGGAGAAATTAAAGGCGCATCTTGAAGACGGAAAACTTGCGAAATGTTTTGAACCGGAGGATGACGATGAGGCGGCGCTGCTGGCTTCTTATAACCTTTTGACTTATAAGCCGGTGATCTTTGCGGCCAATGTGGCGGAGGGAGATCTGGCGGACGACGGGGCAAATAATGACGGAGTGAAGAGCGTCAAGGAGTTCGCGGAGAAGAATGACAGCGAAGTGTTTGTGATATGCGCCCAGATCGAGCAGGAGATCGCGGAACTGGACGAGGAAGAGACAGCCATGTTTCTGGAGGATTTGGGGTTATCGGAATCGGGCCTGCAGAAACTGATCAAGGCAAGCTATCACATTCTGGGGCTGATGAGTTTCCTCACCGCCGGGGAAGACGAGACCAGGGCATGGACGATCAGGATCGGCACGAAAGCGCCTCAGGCGGCGGGTAAGATACATACGGACTTTGAGCGGGGCTTTATCAAGGCGGAGGTGGTCAATTACAAGGACCTGCTGGAACAGGGTTCCCTTGCGGCTGCCAGAGAGAAGGGCCTGGTCGGTATGGAAGGCAAAGAATATGTGGTGCAGGACGGGGATGTGATCCTTTTCCGGTTTAATGTATAGCATTTACAGTAAACGACATAACATAGTAAGCAGTGCAACGGAAGGAGCCAGAGCTTATGCAGGATATCATGGATGTAAAAGATATTGCGTTTCCGCATTTGGGCATTTATTTAAGAAACGTACCGCGGGGGTTCCAGATTTTCGGTTTTCAGATCGCTTTTTACGGCGTGATCATCGGACTGGGGATTTTCTGCGGCATTCTGTTGGCGGCGCATATTGCAAAGAAAGAGAAGCTGGATCCTGACCTGATCTGGGATTTTGCCATTTATGCCATTGTTTTTTCCATTATCGGGGCACGGATCTACTACGTGATCTTCGCGTGGGATATTTACAGGAATGATCTGCTCAGCATCTTTAATACGCGCAAAGGCGGGCTGGCCATTTACGGGGCGGTGATCGCGGCTTTTATCACGCTGTGGGTATACTGCAAAGTGAAGAAGCAGAGTTTCCTGCAGATCGCGGATATCTGTGTGCCGGCACTGGTGCTGGGCCAGATCATCGGGCGCTGGGGCAATTTTATGAACCGGGAAGTATTCGGCGAATACACGGACGGCCTGCTGGCGATGCGGCTGCCCATCGATGCAGTCAGAAGCAGCGATATCTCGGAGAGTATCGCCGGTCATATTATAGAAGGCACGAATTATATCCAGGTGCATCCCACCTTTTTATATGAAGGTCTGTGGAACCTGGCGCTGCTGTTCTTTATGTTGTTCTACAGGCAGCACAAGAAATTCCGGGGAGAGATGTGGCTGCTGTATCTGGGCGGTTACGGCCTGGGCCGGGCGTGGATCGAAGGCATCCGCACGGACACCCTTTTTATCCCCCACACGACGATTGCCGTATCCCAGGTGCTGGCGGTCATTCTGTTCGTGGCAGCCGTATGTGCGGATGCTGTGATACGTCTGCGCATGAGAAAAGTGCGGCCTTCCTCGAAGACAGAGGAGTAGGGAAGAAAGAATGCATCCGAATCGGCAGCAATAAATTTGAAAATAAATCTGAATCAGAAGGGAAGAACCCTGCAGAGTCTTGTAGAAGAACCTGCCGGGTTCTTTTTTGTTTGTCTTTTATGGAAAATTGCATCCGGATTTACGAAATACAGAGTGCGCGGAGAAATTGTCGTAACGGTGTCTATTGTTGGAGAATACTGTCGAAAAGGCTTTTTTGGAGGGCAAAGGAAAAGGGCGCGGAAGAAATTCTTCATAATTTCCTTGCAATCTACCCATGCATGGTATAAAATTGGTATCAAAGTGGTGGAAAGTGGTGCGAAGTGGAAGAAAGTGGTTTCTACAGATCCCTTTTTGGAGATTTTAGTAGTTACGCTTGCAGTTCCGCGGTGCATCGACGTTTCCGTGGCAGACCACTTACAGGGCGGAAAGTGGATGGATGATGGCGGCAGGCTGCGGCAGACACTCAGGGCAGGTGATTGATGATGTTTATGGGAGAATACAATCACACAATTGATGCAAAAGGCAGGCTGATCGTCCCCTCGAAGTTCCGGGAAGCATTAGGAGATACTTTCGTGGTGACCAAGGGACTCGACGGCTGTCTGTTTGTGTATGATAACGAAGAGTGGCAGGCATTCGAGGAGAAATTGAGATCACTTCCCATCACCAATAAGGAGGCCAGACAGTTCGCAAGATTCTTTCTGGCGGGAGCTGCAGAAGTAGAAGTAGATAAACAGGGCAGAATCCTGGTGCCGAACATTTTAAGAGAATTCGCGCAGATCAGTAAGGATGTGGTGCTGATCGGCGTAGCCAGCAGAATAGAGATCTGGAGTAAGGAACGGTTCGAAGGTATGGCGTCCTTCGAAGATATGGATGAGATAGCGGAGCACATGGCGCAGCTCGGATTGGGAATTTAGGATGGAATTTGAACATACATCAGTTCTTTTGGAGGAGACAATAGAGAACCTGCAGATAAAACCGGACGGTGTCTATGTGGACGGTACACTGGGCGGCGGAGGCCATTCCTGCAGGATCGCTTCCGCGCTGCATGAGGGCGGCCGGCTGATCGGGATCGATCAGGATGAGGCGGCCATAGAGGCGGCGGGCAGAAGGCTTGCGCCTTATCGGGACAGAGTGACGCTGATCCGGGATAATTATTGCAATGCCGTGCAGGTGCTGCGGCAGAGAGGCATCGAGAAGGTGGACGGCATCGTGCTGGATCTGGGGGTATCCTCTTTTCAGCTGGATAACGCCGAGCGGGGGTTTTCCTACCGGTACGATACGGCGCTGGACATGCGGATGGATCTGCGGCAGACTCTGACGGCGCGGGATATCGTCAATCAATATACAGAACCGGAACTGTACCGTGTCATCAGGGATTACGGGGAGGAACAGTTCGCGAAGAACATAGCAAAACATATAGTCAAGGCAAGGGCAGACAAGCCTATAGAGACGACCGGTGAGTTGAATGAGATCATCCGGGCGGCGATCCCGGCGAAGATGCGGGCCACGGGGGGACATCCCTCGAAGCGGACTTTTCAGGCGATCAGGATTGAGTGCAACAGAGAGCTGGAAGTGCTGCGCGATTCGGTGGATGCGCTGATCGGGCTGTTACATCCCGGCGGAAGGATCTGCATCATCACCTTCCATTCCCTGGAGGACAGGATCGTGAAGACGGCATTTCGCAGGAATGAGAATCCATGTACCTGTCCGCCGGATTTTCCGGTGTGCGTGTGTGGACAAGTCTCTAAGGGAAAGGTGATCACCAGAAAGCCTGTCCTTCCGACCAAAGAGGAGCTGGCAGTGAATAAACGAGCGGGAAGCGCAAAGCTGCGGGTATTTTGCAGAGCATAACAGAAAGGCGGCGGCAGTAACGGTCATCTGTATCATGCATGCACGGTAACGCAGCCTTGGGAAACAGAGCAGCGGCCTTAAAGACAGTTGGCGGCAGAAAGAGACAGGTGACCAGATGGCAGCAGTACAGAGAACAGAAAACAGACGTCGTACCGCAGATAACAGATATTATGTACAGGGAAATACGGCCAGAAAACTGGATGTGGCCAGAGAGATGGAGCGGCGTCCCAGGCCGAAGGTCAGCAACAGGACGCGCAAGAACAGAGAGAAGGCAAAGCACATGAGTGCGGGCTATGTTTTATATCTGAGCTTGGCGCTGGTGGTGACAGGGTTTATCCTGATCAATTATATCAGTCTGCAGTCCGATATTACCAACAGCGTACAGAACATTTCCAGACTGGAGAAAGAGTTGAATGACTTAAAACTGGCTAATGATGAAGAGTATACCAGGATCACCAGCAATGTGGATCTGGAGGAGATCAAGCGGATAGCGATTCAGGAGCTGGGTATGCAGTATGCGGAGGAAGGGCAGATCGTGTCCTTCGCCAGCGAGAGCAATGATTATGTGAAGCAGATAGCGGATATCCCGGACTGAGGCGGCCCGGGAAAAGAAAGACAGGCGGAGAGGCAAGTTGAGCAGTCGGAGAAGAGAAAGAGATTTCGGTAACAGATTTACGGTCAAGATGCAGAAGAAACTGGTGGTGCTTTTTTTGATGGTGCTGCTGGTCTTCGCAGGGCTGAGCGCCCAGTTGTATCTGATCACGAGAGACAACGGAGAAGAGTATAAGCAGAAGGTATTGTCGCAGCAGAGGTATGACTCCACGACAATACCTTTTAAACGTGGCAATATCGAGGATTCCAACGGCACGATCCTGGCAGTCAGCAACAAGGTCTACAATGTCATTCTTGACACGAAGATCCTGATGAAAAAAGAGGAGAATCTGGAGCCGACGCTGGAAGCGCTGCGCAAATGCTTCGGTATCGACACGGCGGTGGTGCGGCAGTACATTGCGGAGCATCCCAATTCGTCCTATTATGTGATGGCGAAAAGGATGGAGTACGAGAAGATGAGCGCCTTCCAGGAGATGACCAAAGATCCGGAGACGGGGGCCAGCCTGCGGGGCGTCTGGTTCGAGGACGAGTACAGGCGGGAATATCCCAACGGTTCTCTGGCCAGTGACGTGGTGGGTTTTACGACCAACGACAATGTGGGAACTTACGGGCTTGAGGAATTCTACAACGATGAGCTCTGCGGCATCAACGGCAGGGAGTACGGCTATCTGAACGAGGACTCCAATCTGGAGCGCACCACCATACCTGCCAGGGACGGCAACAACCTTCATCTGGCGATAGACAGCAATATTCAGAGCATTGTGGAGAAATACCTGAAGGTCTATAACGAGGAGTTCAAGGACAATTTCAGGCCGGGCAACGGTGCCGAGAATGTGGGATGTATCATAATGGAAGTCAACACGGGACGGATCATCGCCATGGCTGACTATCCCGGGTTCAACTTAAACGATCCGAGGAACACGGCCAATCTGATCGGTATGCCGGTGGTGGACAACGACGGGGTCAGGACCGGCGAAAGCGTGACGCAGGAGATTCTGGACGGTCTGGATGATGCGGCCATGTACCAGCAGCTCAATGCGCTGTGGAAGAACTTCTGCATTTCGTATACTTACGAGCCGGGGTCGGTGTCGAAACCTTTTACGGTCGCGGCGGCGTTGGAGGACGGAGCGATCAAGGGAACGGAATCCTATAACTGCGAAGGCTTTCTGCATGTAGGCGACCATAATATCTCCTGCCATCAGACCTTTGGCGACGGGACGCTTACCGTGCAGCAGGGGATCGAGCGTTCCTGCAACGTGGTACTGATGAATGTGGCCTTTAAGCTGGGCAAAGACAGGTTCGTGGATTACCAGCGTCTGTTCGGCATGGGGCTGAAAACGAATGTGGATCTGGCCGGAGAGGCACGGACGGCATCTATGGTTTATACAAAAGACAACATCGGTCCTACGGATCTGGCGACCAATTCTTTTGGGCAGTCCTTTAACGCCACCATGATTCAGATGATCACGGGCTTCTGTTCGCTGATCAACGGCGGGTACTATTATGAGCCGCATATCGTGGACAAGATCACGACAGCCGACGGGGCGACGATTGAGAATATTGAACCCCGCGTGTTAAAAAGGACCATCTCCCAGGCCACCAGTGACAAAGTCAGAGAGTACTGTAACACGGTGGTATCGGGGGAGAAAGGTACCGGTAAGACGGCCAGACCGGCGGGCTATATGATCGGCGGCAAGACCGGGACGGCGGAGACGCTGCCCCGCGGCAATGATGAATATGTGGTTTCCTTTATGGGATATGCGCCGGTGGACGATCCGCAGATCGCCATCTATGTGGTGGTGGACAGGCCCAATATACAGTATCAGGACAACGCGAGACAGGCCACCGGAATTGTGAGGAACGTCCTGACAGAAGTGCTTCCCTATCTGAATATCTATATGACGGAGGAACTGAGTGACAAGGAAAGAGAAGAACTGGAGGCACTGCAGATCCAGATCAGAATGGCCGACGATGTGGAAGACGAGCCTGAGACGGATGAAGAGGGGAATCCTGTCGATCCTGCGAACCCGGAAGGAAGCGGCGGGGACGGCGGTGAGGGCACAGGAGAAGATACGCCGGAAGAAGAACAGAAGGTCAATGATACCTGGAAGAGTTTCCCTGTGGATCCTGAGAGTGGCTATCTCAAAGATCCGGCCACCGGCTATCTCTATGACTCGGAGACCGGCACGCGGGTAGACGGCGGAAGTCTGCTGGGCGGAGAAGAAGAGCAGGAGGAAGGCGAAGAAGGCACGGAAGAGGGCGAAGCAGGGGGCGACGGAGATGAGAAGGAAGAAGGAGGAGCGTAAGACCTATGACAAAGTCAATATGAAACCGATACTCAAGTGCAGCATCTGCAACGGAGAGCAGGTGGCCGGTTTTAAGGATCTTCGTACCGGCAAATTTGAGGAAGTTGCTCTGATCTGCAGCGGGAAAGACCTGGAAGCCTTTAAGAAGACATACGGTATCGAAGAGATAACGAAGGAATACTGATAAGACGGGGCGGACGGTTCCGTTTTACGAAAGAAAGATTCCGGAAACAGATTCGTCGGAAGAAAACTAAGAATAACCTTGCAGAAAGGATAATAAATTATATTAATACCTTTCTGCGAGGTTTTTGAATGATGGATGAGGTGCCGTACCAGCATAAGACATATCACAGGAGCAAGACAGTGACGGCCGTGTTTCTGTGCGTGCTGGCCTTTGCCGGCCTGATGGGCCGGCTGGCCTATCTGATGATCTTTCAGTCGGAATATTACACCATGAAGGCCAGGCAGCTTCACGAAAGGGAGCGCAGCATCAAGGCGGCCAGAGGACGGATCGTGGATGCCAACGGCAAGATACTGGCGGATAACAAGACGGTCTGTACGATCTCCGTGATCCACAACCAGATCACGGATCAGGAGGAAGTGATCGCCGTACTCTGTGAGGAACTGGGGCTTTCGGAGGAGTATGTCAGGAAAAGGGTGGAGAAATACTCCGCCATCGAGAAGATCAGGAGCAATGTGGACAAAAGCATTGGAGATGCCATCCGGGCCCGCGATCTGGACGGCGTGAAAGTAGATGAAGATTACAAACGGTATTATCCCTATGATTCTCTGGCTTCAAAGGTGCTGGGATTTACCGGCGGGGATAATCAGGGGATCATCGGACTGGAAGTCATTTATGAGGAATATTTGCAGGGAGAGCCGGGAACAATCCTGACAGTGACCGATGCCAAGGGGGTAGAGGTGGCGGAGGCCGGCGAGGAGAGGGTGGAACCGGTTGACGGCCAGGATCTGCATATCAGCCTGGATGTGAACATCCAGAGCTATGCCACACAGCTGGCAATGCAGACGATGGAGACGAAGGAGGCCGACAGTGTCTCCATGCTTGTCATGAACCCGCAGAACGGGGAGATACTGGCGATGGCCAATGTGCCGGAGTTTGATCTCAACAATCCATATGCGCTGCCCGATACGGTGGATGCGGACACAGTCAGCGAGGAAGAGAAGCAGAACCTGTTAAACGGTATCTGGAGAAACGGGTGCATCAACGATACTTACGAGCCGGGATCTACCTTTAAGATCATTACGGCGGCGGCCGGGCTGGAATCGGGAGTGGTCAAGACGACGGACACTTTCAACTGTCCGGGGTTCATCATGGTGGAAGACCGCAGGATACGCTGCCATAAAGCAGGAGGCCACGGGGCGGAGGATTTCGTGCAGGGCACGATGAATTCCTGCAACCCGGTGTTTATCACGGTGGGAATGCGGATGGGGACGGAATGTTACTATTCCTATTTCAGGCAGTTCGGCCTGCTGGACAGGACAGGGATCGATCTGCCCGGGGAAGCCGGCACCATCATGCACCAGATGGAGAATATCGGACCGGTGGAGCTGGCTACGATCTCCTTCGGGCAGTCTTTTCAGATCACGCCGATCCAGCTGGCGGTGACGGCTTCTTCTATTATTAACGGCGGCAGGCGGGTGACGCCGCACTTTGCGGTTAAGGCCGTAGACGGCGACGGGAGCAACAGCCATGTGTTCTCTTATCCGGTGAAGGACAATATCGTCTCTGAGGAGACTTCTGCGACCATGCGTTATATTCTGGAACAGGTGGTGGCGGAGGGCAGCGGCAAGAACGGTGCGGTGGAAGGATACCGGGTGGGCGGCAAGACGGCCACCAGCCAGACGCTGCCCCGGGGCAGCGGCAGGTATATTTCTTCTTTCCTGGGGTTTGCGCCGGCCGACGATCCCCAGGTGCTGGCGGTGGTGATCATCAACAACCCGCAGGGGACTTACTATGGCGGACAGATCGCCGCGCCGGTCGTGCGGCAGCTTTTTGAAAACATTCTTCCATATTTGGAAAAAATAAACTATAATAGGACATGAAGTTGCACTAAGGCTGCAAAGAACGCAGCCTAAGAGCAACTAAATCATGTCCAGAGAATGCATAAAACATGCATTCTCCGCAGGCTGTGAGATGCGTGAAAGGTGCATTCTCTGTAAGTTGTGAGATGTTTTAACGTGCATTCTCTATAAATACGGATTGTCTGGAGGAAGAGATGAATAATACGATTTTGATGTCAGTGTTTCTGTCATTTGCGATCAGTGTGGCGGCGGGGCCGGTGGTGATCCCGTTTCTGCGCAGGCTTAAGGTGGGGCAGACGGTCAGGGGAGAAGGACCGGAGACTCATTTGAAGAAGAACGGCACGCCGACGATGGGGGGCATCCTCATTCTGCTGAGTGTGATCATAACATCCGTTTTTTTTGTCAAAGATTATCCGAAGATCATTCCTGTCCTTTTTCTGACGCTTGGATTCGGGCTGATCGGCTTTCTGGATGACTATATCAAAGTCGTATTGAAACGTTCCATGGGACTGCGGGCATGGCAGAAATTCCTGCTGCAGATTGTGGTAACGGGTGTTTTTGTATTTTATATCAGACAGTATACGGATATATCACTTGTTATGAAAGTGCCTTATATGGAAGGGGTGTATCTGGATTTTGGATGGATGAACATTCCGGTGCTGTTTTTTATCGTGATCGGCACGGTCAACGGCACTAATTTTACAGACGGTGTGGACGGTCTGGCAAGTTCCGTCACCGTTCTGGTGGCTACCTTTTTCAGCGTGGTGGCAATCGGTACGGGAAGCGGGATCGAGCCTGTTACCTGTGCGGTGGTGGGAGCGCTCCTTGGCTTTTTGCTGTTCAATGTCTACCCGGCCAGCGTGTTTATGGGGGACACCGGTTCTCTGGCGCTGGGCGGTTTTGTTGCGGCTGCGGCCTATATGATGCAGATGCCGCTTTTTATCGTGATCGTGGGCTTTATCTATATGGTGGAGGTATTGTCCGATATTCTGCAGGTCAGCTACTTTAAGGTGTCGGGCGGCAAGCGGATCTTCAAGATGGCGCCGATCCACCATCATTTCGAATTGTGCGGCTGGTCGGAGACACGGGTGGTGGCGGTATTCTCTATCGTGACTGCTTTGCTGTGTCTTGCGGCGCTGATGGGAGTCTGGTAAATAAAGATAAGAGATACCATGTGTTATTGATGCCGCGGGAAACAGGACGGCGGGAGAGGAATACAGAGAAATGGACATAGTGGAGTTAAAGGGAAAAAGGGTATTGGTAGTAGGATCCGGGATCAGCGGAACAGGAGCGGTGAAGGCGCTGTGCAGCGTAGGCGCGGAGCCTGTACTGTTCGATGCCAATGAACAGTTAAAAAAAGAGGATGTGGAGGCGAGACTTCTGCCGGGCAGCCGGGCGCAGATCGTCCTTGGCACGCTGCCACAGGAGATGTGCCGGGAAATCTCTCTTGTGATCTTAAGCCCCGGCGTGCCCACGGATACGCAGTTCGTGGAAACGTTCAGGACGGCGGGCATTCCGGTCTGGGGAGAGATCGAGCTGGCTTACCGCATCGGTAAGGGCAGGGTGATCGGGATCACGGGCACCAACGGCAAGACGACGACAACCTCGCTGGTGGGGGAGATCATGGCGGCGCACTGCAGCGATGTGGATGTGGTCGGCAATATCGGCAATCCCTATACGCTGACGGCGCTTGACGCCGGGGCGGATACGGTGACGGTGGCGGAGATCAGCAGTTTCCAGCTTGAGACGGTGGCATCGTTCCGGCCGGACGTGTCGGCGATCCTGAACATAACGCCGGACCATCTGAACCGGCATCACACCATGGAGAATTACGCGGCGGCCAAGGAGGCCATCGCC
Source organism: Lachnospiraceae bacterium (assembly GCA_009774655.1). Lineage (GTDB taxonomy): Bacteria > Bacillota > Clostridia > Lachnospirales > Lachnospiraceae > UBA3282. The sequence goes on along the minus strand of VSOD01000007.1, from coordinate 14,838 downwards.
GCAGGGCAGTCCGGTGAACAGGTCTGTGTGCTGAATTACGAGAACAGCTACACGAGAGCGTTCGGCGACAGATGTCCGGCGCGGGTGGTGTGGTTTTCCGGCAAGCGCAGGCTGCAGGAAGGCTTTTATCAGGAAGGGGAGGAGATCTGGCAGGCCGCGGATGGAAAAGTAACACACGTTATGAATATACATGATATGAATCTGGTAGGCGAGTGCAATGTGGAGAACGTGATGGCGGCGATCGCGATCACGCAGGCCATGGGAGTGCCGATGGAGACGATCCTTGCAGTGGTCAGGCAGTTTAAGGCGGTGGAGCACAGGATCGAGTTTGTGGCCACGAAGAACGGCGTAGACTATTACAATGATTCCAAAGGAACCAATCCCGATGCGGCTATTCAGGGGATCAGGGCCATGTGTAAGCCCACGGTGCTGATCGGCGGAGGCTATGACAAAGAGAGTGAGTACGACGAGTGGATCGAGGCTTTTGCAGGTAAAGTCAAGTGTCTGGTGCTGATCGGACAGACAAGAGAGAAGATCGCTGCCTGTGCGCAAAGACACGGCGTGGAGAATATTGTGCTGGCGGACAGTTTTGAGGAGGCTTTTGCGGTCTGCGTGAGAGAGGCCGAAAGCGGGGATGCGGTGCTGCTTTCACCGGCCTGCGCCAGCTGGGGTATGTTCCCGAACTATGAAGTCCGGGGAAGGATTTTTAAGGATCTTGTGAATCAATTGGAGGAATCAGTATAGGTGGCTCAAAGGAATTCGTCCCGCAGGGGAAAATCAAATAGTGAGAACTTCATGGATTACACGTTATTGTTCATCGTGTTGTTTCTTCTGGCGTTCGGACTGTTGATGGTATATTCCACCAGTTATTATGAAGCGAATCTGGAGATCGGAGATTCGGCCTATTATTTGAAGAAACAGCTGTTTGCGACCATACTTGGGCTGGTGGCCATGATCTTTGTGGCCAATGTGCCCTACCATTTCTGGGAACGGTTCGCGGTGATCGGTTATATCGTGTCGGTGGTACTGATCCTGCTGATCATTCCGTTCGGACACGAGGCCAACGGCGCCAAGCGCTGGCTGTACATAGGACCGATCTCGCTGCAGCCGGCGGAGGTCTCCAAACTGTGTATGATCTTGTTTCTGGCCAGTATGATCTGTACCATGGGCAAACAGATACGGGGGCGTAAGGGTTTCTGGATGGTGGTACTGGTGCCTATGCCTATCGCCCTGATGCTCTGGAAGATCACTCAGAACATGAGTTCGGCCATTATTGTGGTCGGTATCGCGGTGCTGATGCTCTTCGTAGCCTGTCCGGACTATAAGCGGTTCATTCTGCTGGGGCTTGCCACGCTGGCCGGTGCGGCGCTGGTGGTCTTTGCCATCGTGCAGATGGGAGAGAGCCAGGCCGATGACCTGAATTTCCGCGGTGCGCGTATTCTGGCCTGGCTGGATCCGGAGGCTTATGCGGAAGGCAAGGGGTTCCAGACGATCCAGGCACTCTATGCCATCGGTTCCGGCGGCGTGCTGGGCAAGGGGCTGGGCGCCAGTATGCAGAAGCTGGGCTTTCTGCCGGAGGCGCAGAATGATATGATATTCTCTATTATCTGCGAGGAACTGGGGCTCTTTGGCGGCTATGCGGTGATCATCATGTTTGTGATGCTGATCTGGCGTTTCATGGTGGTTGCCAACAACGCACCGGATCTGTTCGGTGCCCTGCTGGTGGTGGGGGTGCTTGGCCATATCGCAATTCAGGTGATCTTAAATATTGCGGTGGTGACCAATACCATACCCAATACCGGTATTTCCCTTCCTTTTATCAGTTACGGCGGGTCTTCGGTCATGTTCCTGCTGATCGAGATCGGGCTTGTCCTAAGCGTGGCGAGAGGGATACGTTTGAAGGATCTGTAAGGACAAGATAACTTTTGTGTGAAAAACCATATAGATAGAATAGGTCATATTTTAAATGAAGGCAGGTAAAAAATGGACGCTGTTCGTATCTATGGTGGTAATCGTCTGTGTGGACAGACTACGATACAAGGGTCAAAAAATGCGTCGCTGCCCATTCTCGCAGCGACGTTACTGATAGAAGGTACTTGTGAGATAGAAAACTGCCCGGATATCTCCGATGTCTATCATATGCAGAGGCTTTTGACGAGCCTTGGATGCAGTGTGGAGAGAGAGGGAATGCTTGTGCGGGTGAATACGGAAGGACTGTCGGAGTGTGACATGCCCTCTGACTCGGTGGGGGTGATGCGTTCTTCCATCATGCTGCTTGGCGCACTGCTTGCCAGAGCAGGCAGTGTCTGTATGGAATATCCCGGCGGCTGTGTGATCGGAGCCAGGCCCATTGGCCTGCATCTGCAGTCTCTGCGCAGGATGGGTGTCGTGATCGAGGAACAGCCGCAGGGCTTTTGCGCCGAGGTGACAAGACTGAAAGGGGCTGTGTTCCGTCTGCCCTTCGTCAGCGTGGGGGTGACGGAGAACCTGCTTCTGGCGGCCGTTCTGGCAGAGGGCGTGACGGTGATCGAGCCTGCGGCGAGAGAGCCGGAGATTCAGGCACTGTGCGATTTCTTAAATCTGGCAGGCGCCAGGATTGAGGGCCGGGGCAGTGACCGGCTGGTCATTCACGGTGTGGAGAAGCTGCGGCCCGTCAGATTCCGGGTTCCTGCCGACAGGATCGTGGCCGGCACTTATCTGTGTGCCTGTATGTGTACCGGCGGCAGCGTATTTCTGCAGGATGCGCCGGTGCAGGACATGGAGAGTGTACTGGAGCACGCCAGACGGATGGGGGCATCGATAGACTGTGCAGAGGACGGGATACTGGTGAACGGCAGGGCACATGCCGGCAGGATCTGTGTGCTGCGCACGGGTTGTTACCCGGAGTTCCCGACGGATCTGCAGTCGCCCTTTATGGTGGCGATGGCGCTGTCCGGCTGCCGGGGACAGATCGAGGAGACGGTGTTTGAGAACAGGTTCCGCATTGTGCCGGAGCTTGCAAAGATGGGCGCGGATATCTGCATTCAGGGCAATACGGCCTATATTGACGGCTGCCGGAGACTGCGGGGCGCGATCGTGCATGCGCAGGAGCTGCGGGGCGGCGCAGCCCTGGTGACGGCGGCGCTGGCGGCGGAGGGGACCAGTATCGTGACCAACCGCCATTATATCGACAGAGGGTATGAGGATCTTGTACTGCGTCTGCGGGAGCTGGGAGCTGCGATAGAACTTGCATGAGGTTTGTGGATGAGTGACGACAGGAAAGCAGTGAAAAAAATAAAAAGAAAGAATCCGCATCTGCGTCTTGTGAAGAACGACGACGGCAAGTCAAAAGGCGGGAGCGGACGGCAGGATAAGCTGCGTTTCGACAGGACGAAGCGCACGCTGATCATAGCCGGCTCCCTGCTTTTCGTCCTGCTTTTTCTGCTCATCGGCTATATCTATATCATCACCAACTATACGGTCACGACGGTCCATGTGGAAGGCAATATCCACTATACCGACGAGGAAATCATGGAGATGGTCATGAGCGGGGCCTATGGGGACAATTCCCTGCTGCTTGCCCTGAAATACCGGGATAAGGGTATAGACGACGTCCCTTTTATCCAGACAATGGATGTGACCATCGAGGCCAGGGACACCATCCGCATCAGTGTATACGAGAAGGCGCTGGCCGGTTATATCGCCTATCTGGGCCAGTATATGTATTTTGACAAGGACGGTATCGTGGTGGAGGCCTCCACGGAGAAGACGGCGGGGATTCCGCAGGTGACGGGCCTTGCGTTCGATCATGTGATCCTCCACGAACCGCTGCCGGTGGAAAAACCGGAGGTGTTCGCGGATATCCTGAACATCACCCAGCAGCTGGACAAGTATGACATGTCTGCGGACAAGATCTACTTTTCGCCGGATTATCAGGTCACCCTGCTGTTCGGCGATGCGAGGGTCGCGCTGGGAAACGATATATATATTGAAGAAAAGATCATGATCCTGCAGGGCATCCTGCCCAATCTGCTGGGAAAAAGCGGTGTGCTGGATATGCGGGAGTTCAGCGAGGACACGAAGTCTTATACTTTTGAGCAGGACTAAAGAGTTGTTTTTGCCTGAAAAACAAATGGAAATCATTGTCAGGCGCTAATTCTGGCCAAAAAAGAAAAAACGCAAAAAATGGGTTGCGAATTTCGAAAAATAATTATATGATAATCTATGAGAGTTTATGCATGGAAAAGAAGGAGGAAATACCTTGCTTGAGATTAAGTCGAATGATGCTGATTCTGCAGCTAAGATCATCGTAGTAGGGGTTGGCGGCGCAGGAAATAATGCTGTAAATAGAATGATTGATGAAGAGATTGACGGGGTGGAGTTTGTCGGGATCAACACGGATAAACAGGCTCTGCAGCTGTGTAAGGCGCCTACGCTGTTACAGATCGGCGAGAAGCTGACCAAGGGTCTTGGTGCCGGCGCCAAGCCGGAGATCGGTGAGAAGGCGGCAGAGGAGAGTTCTGACGAAGTGGCGGCGGCGCTCAAAGGTGCGGATATGGTGTTCGTTACCTGCGGTATGGGCGGCGGCACCGGTACGGGAGCTGCGCCTGTGGTTGCTAAGCTTGCCAAGGATATGGGTATCCTGACGGTGGGCGTCGTGACCAAGCCTTTCCGTTTTGAAGCCAAGGCGCGTATGACCAATGCGTTGGCCGGTATCGAGCGGATCAAGGACAATGTGGACACACTGATCGTAATACCGAATGATAAATTATTGGAGATCGTTGACAGAAGGACGACCATGCCCGATGCGCTCAAGAAAGCGGACGAAGTGCTGCAGCAGGCAGTGCAGGGTATTACCGACCTGATCAATGTGCCGTCTGTCATCAACCTCGACTTCGCCGATATCCAGACTGTCATGAAGGACAAGGGTATTGCACATATCGGTATCGGCAGCGGCAAGGGAGACGACAAGGCCAGCGATGCCGTTAAGATGGCGGTGGAGAGCCCGCTTCTGGAGACCACCATTTCCGGCGCTACGCATGTGATCATCAACGTTTCGGGAGATATCTCCCTGGCAGATGCATCCGATGCGGCAAGCTATGTACAGGAACTGACAGGGGACGAGGTAAATATCATCTTCGGTGCGATGTACGATGCGAATATGACAGACATGTGCAATATTACGATCATTGCCACAGGCATAGAAGAGAAAGCAAAACAGATGAGCGGCCTCGGATTCAAATCCGGATACATAACACCCACTTCCCTGCAGAGCAAGCAGCCAGTGGGCGCAGCACCGGGATCAGGACTGGGTAATTTCGCTGCTTCCCCGGGCTTGAAGCAGCCGGTTCGTCCGGCGGGCACCGGTACCGTGCCGGGACATGCCGGGACTACGCCGCTTCGCACGATCGGAGGCATCAACAAGTCGGCGGATATCAAGAGTTCCATTGAGGAGAAATCCTTGAAGATTCCGGATTTCTTGAGCAGGAATAATAAATAACAGGCCTTATTTATAAAGAGCATGGACCACAGGAGTATATCCTGTGGTTTTTTGTTGCTATCTGTCTTTAAAAATAGTGGAAATGCTCCCCGGTTACGACAGAATATTCACGTCCCGTTTTTTATAATAAAGCAGAAGCACGGAGGTGAGATGTGTATTACAAATTGTATATTGACAGTTTTTTCATCCTGCAGATGACGGGCAATCTGTACCTGCTGTCTCTGGCCGGAAAGATTCTTGGATGTACTGCCACGCATGTGAGAATCTGGCTGGGAGCGGCGGCGGGGGCGTCGATCGCCTGTATGGCGGTACTGGTTCCGGTATGGCCCGTGTGGGCCGGAATCCTGGCGGGCGCTGTTGCCGGCAGTATGTGTATGCTCCGGATTACCTACAGAATACACGGTGGGAGAAATCTGATCCATGGGAGCCTGGTCATGGCTGGCTGTGGATTTTTTTCGGGGAGCATCATGATATGGATTCTGAACCGCTTAAGAACGGTTCTAAACGGCAGAATCGGCATGGCACTGACGATCGTGTCAGGTTATCTGGCATACCGTATCATTCTGAGGCTTATCAGGGTATTTGGACGAAAAAGGGAGAACTGTATCCGGGAAGTATCCGTCTATGTGCCAAAGCTGCAGAGGAATCTGCACATGCAGGCATTCCTCGACACGGGGAATCATCTGACGGATCCTGTCAGCGGTGCGCCCGTGTGTGTGGTCAGCAGGAAGCTGGCACAGGAGCTTCAGTCCTGTTTTAAGCCGGAGAAATACCATGCGATCCCTTACCGGAGCGTGGGAACGGAGAGCGGGATTCTGCATGCCTGGGAGCTGCCGGAGATGATGATTGGCGGACAGGGCGGCGAAGTCAGGAAAGAACATGTCATAGTTGCGGTTTGCGATGCGGGAATATCGAAGGAGAGTGTCTGTCAGATGCTGCTCAACCCCCGTTTATTAGAAAACTAGGAGGAATAAAAATGGTTTTAAAGGTGGCAATTCCCGGAAAGATTCAATTCAGAATGGTTCATAAGGATACGAGATTCCTTATGACAAAGCAGGGGGACATACATTACATAGGCGGTACGGAGGTGCTCCCGCCGCCGCTTGAGAGTGAGAAGGAGAATGAAATCATAAGCGATCTTGGGACTGAGTATGAAGACGAAGCCAAGGCGATTCTCATAGAACACAATCTGAGACTGGTTGTGTATATTGCAAAGAAATTCGATAACACGGGTGTGGGAGTGGAGGATCTGATCTCCATAGGGACCATAGGGCTGATCAAGTCCATTAATACCTTCAATCCGGGGAAAAACATCAAGCTGGCGACTTATGCCTCACGCTGTATCGAGAACGAGATCCTCATGTACCTGCGCAGGAACAGCAAGCATAAGATGGAAGTGTCCATCGACGAACCGCTGAACGTGGACTGGGACGGCAATGAACTGCTGCTTTCCGATATTCTGGGAACGGATGAGGATGTGATCTATAAGGACATTGAGAACGAAGTGGAGCGCAAACTCCTGATTAAGGCGATCTCCAGGCTCTCGGAGCGGGAACAGACGATCATAAGACTGCGGTTCGGCCTGGGCAGTGCAGACGGCAAGGAACTGACACAGAAGGAAGTGGCAGAGCTGCTTGGCATATCGCAGTCCTACATATCACGTCTGGAGAAGAAGATCATGCGGCGGCTGAAAAAGGAGATGAGCAGGGACGTCTGATAAAGAGGGTTGAAGATCATGCGGTCAGATACAGCCGCATGGTCTTCAATGCATTTTTTTCCAGACGGGAAACCTGGGCCTGGGAGATGCCGATCCTGTTGGCCACCTCCATCTGTGTTTTACCCTCAAAAAAGCGCAGGGTGATGATCTCGTGTTCACGTTCGCTGAGCTTTTTCATGGCCTCGCTTAAGGAGATGTGTTCTACCCAGGTCTCTTCGCGGTTTTTCTTGTCGCTGATCTGATCCATCACATAGAGGGTGTCGCCGCCGTCGGTATAGACCGGCTCATAAAGGCTCATGGGACTCTGGATGGCGTCCAGGGCGTAGACGATGTCTTCCTTGGGGACGCCGATCTCGGCTGCGATCTCCGTGACGGTGGGCTCTTTTGAGTTGACGCGGGTGAGATGTTCTTTGGCATAGATGGCTTTGTAGGCGGTGTCCTTTAAGGAGCGGGAGACGCGGATGCTGTTGGCGTCCCGCAGATAGCGCCGGATCTCGCCTACGATCATGGGCACCGCATAGGTCGAGAACTTCACATTGAGGGTGCTGTCGAAATTATCGATGGCCTTGATCAGACCGATACAGCCGATCTGAAAGAGATCGTCCACATTTTCGTTGCTGGAGTGAAAGCGTTTGATGACGCTTAAGACGAGACGGAGATTCCCGTTGATATATTCCTTGCGCGCGGCTTCGTCGCCGTTTCCGATGCGCTTGAACAACTCTTCCTTTTCTGCATTTTTGAGAAGCGGCAGTTTGGAGGTATTGACGCCGCAGATTTCTACTTTACCCTGTATCATATTCCTACCTGTCCTTTCCAGATCTCTTTTCTAACAAGGATGTACGAATCAACAGGAATTATTCATGAAATTTTAAGGAAAAATATTTGCGGAATGTTTTACAAATCGGTTTTTTTTTGGTACATTATTATGAGAGAGTTTAAAGACAGCTGAGGGATTTCTTGACAGTTCCCTGGCGGGAACAGGATGAGGTGAAAGGGAAATGATATGTACCAAATGCGGCGCGCGGATCATGGAGAACGATCAGTTCTGCCCGAAATGCGGCGCCAGAGTGATAAAGGATAAGAGATGTCCGGACTGCGGCGCGCTGCTGCGGGACGGCGTTAAGTTCTGCCCGGAGTGCGGCAGAGCCGTGGGCGGCAGGCGCAAAGCGCCGGCGGTTTCAGACGAGACGCTGGATATTCCGATCGAGGCGATCGAGCGGAACATTCTGTCTGAGACGGCGGCGGAGATCAAGGGAAGTCATGCGCCGCGCCGGAGCGCTTCGGGGACGAAAGCACCGGTGAAGCGCACGTCGTCCGATGCGTCCGCAGGGAGAAAGCCGTCGTCCGGCGGCGGATCTTCCAGAACTGCACCGGCGAAGAGGGCGCCGGTGCGGGAGGAGGACGACAGCAGAAGGGCAGCGGGCAGTGCGGCAGGCAGGAAGAAGCAGAGTGCGGTGCCGGCGCCTCCGCCCCGGAAGAAGAAGCCCGTCTATCGGGAAGAAGTGTGGGAAGACGATGACTGGGACGAGGATGAGGACTGGGAGGATGAGGACTGGGACGACGATGAGGAAGGTATCGATGTGATCACCATCATGACAGTGGTGATCGGCTGCGTCCTGCTGATCGTGGTGGCGTTTCTCGGATTTCATATGTACAGGCAGTATGTCCCCAAAGATTATGACCGGGCTGCGGAAGAGCAGGAAGAAGGTCAGGAAGATCCGGGCGGGGAAAGTGAGAGTCAGGAAGGTGAGGGCAGTCAGGAGACGCCCGTGGAGGAAGGAGACGCGGACGTGGGCCAGGAGCAGACGGGCAGCGGATCCAGACTTACAATCAACTCCAAGGTGAATGTGCGCGACCAGCCAAGTACCAACGGCACCAACGTTTTGAAGGTAGCGCAGGCCGGAGATACTTACGTCTGCAACGGCGTTACGGAAGACAATGAGTGGTATGAGATCGTTCTCGAAGACGGCACGGTCGCCTATGTAAACTACAAGTATGTCACCGTCGAATAGAAAGAAATGAGTCAGAAGGAATAGGAACCTTACGAAGGGCATATGCATTTAATAATAAAAAGCCCGGAGAGGTTCCTATGTTATTTTCGGAATTAAAGAAAAAAGAAGTGATCAACCTGAAAAACTGTCAGAAGCTGGGCAGGGTGAGCGACTTTGAGTTTGATGAGTGTACCGGACAGATCTTTAAGCTGATCATTCCGGGAGAGAATAAATGGTGCGGACTGTTTGGGAGCGACTCTAATTATGTGATCTGCTATAAAGATATCAAGCAGATCGGACCGGATATCATTATTGTGGATATATGTGTGTAGATATTTGTGCAGCGGTTTCCATAAAGTAGTTGACATAATTATCAAAGTCACCTATAATGACAATAGTTATTGTAGAGATCCTGACAGATATAGAGGAGGACATCCCTGATGAAATGCCCTTTTTGCGGCCATGAGAATACGAGAGTGATCGACAGCAGACCGGCGGAGGAGAATAATTCGATCCGCAGGCGGCGTGTCTGTGATGAGTGTGACAAGCGTTTTACGACCTATGAGAAGGTGGAGACGATCCCGCTCATCATCATTAAGAAGGATGACAACAGGGAGACCTATGACAGATCGAAGATCGAGGCCGGCGTGCTGCGTGCCTGCCATAAGAGGCCCATCAGCGCCAATCAGATCAACCGGCTGGTGGAAGAGGTGGAGACTGAGATCTTCAATATGGAAGAGAAGGAGATCTCCAGCCAGGTAGTGGGAGAAATCGTGATGAATAAGCTGAAGAATCTGGAAGCGGTGGCGTATGTGAGATTTGCCTCTGTCTACCGGGAGTTTAAAGACATCAATACCTTTATGGATGAGCTTAAGAAAGTACTGGAGAACTGATCGACATGACACAACAGGAGAAAGAGATCGTAGCGAAAGCAAGTGTGCCAATGACTGTCGCCAACGGCCTGCGCTGGTTTTTTATGATCATAGCGCTGTTTCTTGTACTGTTCCTTTTTTTCGGGAATAAGCTGTGGGAAGGAGCGGCATGGTATGAGGCTTTCAGGGGCAGGGCCTATGGTTTTCTGCTGTGGGATATTGCACTGATGCTTCTGTGCAGTATACTGCGCATCGTATTTACTGCCAGATATAACAGGATCGTGAAGAATTTATGAGAGATAACCCCTTGCATGAATGTGAGGGGTTTTGTTATGATAAGACAGGCGGCAGTCTGGCCGCAGGATGGAGAGTTGCTATGGGATTTACATTGTTGGAGCGGTTTTATCCGGATCATTATCTGGATTCCGCCTATGAGATTGATTATGAACAGCTGTACAGGAAGGGATACCGCGGGGTGATCTTCGATATCGACAATACGCTGGTGCCTCACGGAGCGCCGGCTGACGGGCGCAGCATCGCGCTGTTTTGCAGGCTTAAGGAGATCGGTTTTGAGACCGTGCTTTTGTCCAACAACAAGGAACCGCGGGTGAAATCGTTCCATGAGAAGGTGCATTCGCGCTATATTCATAAGGCAGGGAAACCGGCCGTGAGAAGTTATCTTAAGGCGATGGAGCTTATGGGGACGGTCCCGGAGACGACGATGTTTGTAGGAGATCAGCTTTTTACGGATGTGTGGGGTGCGAAGAAGGCAGGGATCAGGAGCTGGCTGGTGAAGCCGATCCATCCAAGAGAAGAGATTCAGATCGTATTGAAGCGCAGGCTGGAGTGGATCGTACTGTTTTTTTACAGGCGTTCCAGAGGACGGTACTGCGACCTGCGATAGCATACAGGGGACGGTACCGGGAACTGCGACAGTATGCAGAGGACGGTACCGGAACTGCGGCAGTATGCAGAAGACGGAACTGCGACAGTATACGGAAGGCAGAGGCGTGCTGCGGGAGCTTTGCTGAAGGCTGCCCGGCGGAACCGATGCGGGGAAGGAGGATACAGGGATGGAGATAAACGGAAAGACAAGGACCTGCGGCCTGATCGGCTGCCCTGTGGAACATACACTGTCGCCGGTGATCCACAATACACTGGCGGCGCAGATGGGACATGATCTGGTCTATGTGCCGTTTCCGGTGCAGCCGGGCAGGCTGCGGGAGGCGGTGCAGGGAGCGGATGCCCTGCAGCTTTCCGGCCTGAATGTGACGGTGCCTTATAAGAGCGAGGTGATCGGCTGTCTGCAGGAGGTCGATGCACTGGCGCAAACGATCGGCGCCGTGAATACGCTGGTTCGGACGGCGGGCGGTTATAAGGGGTATAATACGGATATGGAAGGGCTGTACCGGGCCATGATGAATGAAGGGATCCGGCTGGCAGGAGAGCGCGTCATCGTGCTGGGCGCAGGCGGCGCGGCGCGGGCGGTGGCACATCTGTGCGCCCTGAAAGGCGTTGAGCGGGTCTATCTGCTCAACCGCACACTGGAGAGGGCGCAGACGGTGGCGGAGGAAGTTAACCGCACGGCGGCCGGGGAGGTGGTCTTCCCGCTGCTGCTGCAGGACTATGACGTAATTCCGGAGGGCACGTATCTTGCGATTCAGGGAACCTCGGTGGGGCTTTCGCCGCGGGAACAGGAAGTGGTCATCGCGGACAGGGCTTTTTACGAGAAAGTCCATACCGGCTTCGACCTGATCTACAATCCCTGGGAGACGACATTCATGCGGCTTGTGCGGGAAAGCGGCGGCCGTGCGTATAACGGGCTTAAGATGCTTCTGTATCAGGGGATCATTGCCTACGAGTTGTGGAATGACGTGCACGTGCCGGAGGAAACCGCACAGGTCGTCTACGGGAAGCTCAAAGAACATTTCGTGAAAAAGCAGTAGAAAAGGCAGTAAGAAGAAGCAGTAGAAAAGGCAGCAGGAAAAGCAGTAGAAGAAGCAGAAAAAGCAATAGTCTGTGCAGGCGCAGGCAGAAAAACGGCGGATAAAGGAGCAGGGAGTACGGATGGGAAACGTGATATTGACCGGGTTTATGGGCAGCGGCAAGACGACAGTCGGACTGCGGCTGTCTTATCGGCTGCGGCAGGCGGTGGTGGATACGGACAAGGAGATCGAGCGGGAGGAGAATCGCACCATAGCGGAGATCTTTGCGGCACAGGGAGAGGCATATTTTCGGGATAAGGAGACGGAGTGCCTGCGCAGATTGATCAAAAGCGCGAAGAATCAGATCATCTCGGTGGGCGGCGGGCTGCCGCTGCGGGCCGGAAACCGGGAACTTCTGCATGAGCTGGGGCAGGTTTTCTATCTGCGGGCGGAGGCGGAGACGATCTACGGGCGTCTGAAAGGGGATACCACCAGGCCGCTTCTGCAGGGCAGCGATCCGGAAGAGAAGATCCGCACGCTGATCAAAGAGCGGGACCCGCTGTACCGGGAGGCCGCCGATGTGATCATTCAGGTGGATGCAAAGAACTTCGACCAGATCTTAAACGAAATAGAAGCGCAGGTCACGGACACGAGGGCCGGGAAAGGAACAGGAATAAGAAGATGAAATTATTGGTGATCAACGGACCGAATATCAATTTCCTCGGAATCCGGGAAAAGAGCGTCTACGGGACGCAGGATTATGACTGTCTGCTGCAGATGATCGCAGAGAAGGGACAGAAGGAAAACTGTACGATCGAGGTGTTTCAGAGCAATCATGAAGGAGCCATCATCGACCGTATCCAGGATGCTTATTTTGACGGTACGGAGGGTATCGTGATCAATCCGGGGGCCTATACCCACTACAGCTATGCGATCCGGGACGCACTGGCAAGTATTCAGGTGCCGAAGGTGGAGATCCATATTTCCAATATCATGGAGCGGGAAGAGTTCCGCAAAGTGTCGGTGACGGCGCCGGCCTGCGACAGACAGATCTACGGACAGGGCCTTGCGGGCTATCTGCTGGCCATCGACCATATTCTTTCTTTGTAGAAAAAGGCGTGCTGTGATACAAAAAAGTTTTGTCTTTTTTTGGGAAAGAGGTTGAAAAAAGAACTTTAATAGTATACACTAAGTAGGAATTATACTTGTGAAAATTTAGGAGGAGTGTGTTTATGATATCTGCAGGCGATTTCAGAAATGGGATTACCATTGAGTTTGAAGGTAATGTTTATCAGATAATTGAGTTCCAGCATGTAAAGCCCGGTAAAGGAGCAGCGTTCGTAAGAACCAAGCTTAAGAACATCATCAACGGCGGCGTGGTGGAGAAGACTTTCAGACCGACTGAGAAATGCCCACAGGCACGGATTGACAGGAAGGACATGCAGTATTTATATTCAGACGGTGATCTGTTTAACTTCATGGATACGGAGACTTATGATCAGATCGCGCTGAACGCGGAGACAGTAGGCGATACCCTCAAGTTCGTGAAAGAGAACGAGATGGTGAAGATCTGTTCTTACAACGGCAGCGTGTTTGCGATCGAGCCGCCTCTGTTCGTGGAGCTGGAGATTACCGATACAGAACCCGGCTTTAAGGGAGATACAGCCACAGGCGCTACGAAGCCCGCGATCGTGGAGACCGGCGCTAAGGTTATGGTGCCGCTGTTCGTGGAGCAGGGCGAAGTGATCAAGATCGACACCAGAAGCGGTGAGTATCTGTCCAGAGTATAATTTTTTACTGTAATATCTTTTGTAAGAGCCTATAAGACAATGGAAGCGTAAGCGGCCGTTGTCTTTTTTTGACCAAAAATGTAAGCAGTACTCTTAGCCCCGGAGAGAATGGGAAAAGAGGAAAAATGAATTTTAAAGCATTTACAGACAGTATCACGCAGCTTTTACAAGAGAAAATGGGAGAGGACTGCACGATAACGGTGACGAAGGTCCTCAAGAATAACGATATCTCCCTCACAGGGGTGGTGATTATGGAGGAATCCGACAGTATTTCCCCGACGATTTATCTCGAAGAACCTTACAGACAGTATCAGGGCGGTGCGAGCCTGGAAGAGATCGTGGAAGATATCACGGCGGTATATGATAAACATGCCCATAACATAAATCTGGACATGGATTTTTTCCGGCAGTATGCAGCGGTGGAAGAGCGGATCTACCATAAAGTCGTCAATTATGAGAAGAACAGGAAGCTGCTTGACGACGTGCCTTATTTCAGATGGCATGATCTGGCCGTAATCTTCTATTATGCGATGGAAGAGGCGGCGTTTGGCAGGGCTTCCATACTGATCCATAACAATCATCTGGATATGTGGGGGCAGCCGGCCGAGGCGGTGTATCGCACCGCATGCCGTAATATGAAACAGCATATGCCGGACCTCGTACTGCCTATGTGCAGGCTTTTGGAGGACACGATGGGGATCCGGATGGAGGAGAGCGAGAGCAGTATGCCGCTCTATGTGTTGACCAACAGGGAGCGGATCTTCGGCGCATCCGCCATGCTCTATTCGGACAAGGTCAGAAAACTGGCGGAGGAGCTGAACACGGATCTGCTGATTCTGCCAAGCTCCGTGCATGAGGTGCTGCTTTTGCCGGACGATAAGGCGCAGAACTATGATTTTTACCGGCAGATGGTGAGCGAGGTGAACCGGACGCAGGTGGATCCGGAGGAGGTCCTTTCCTTCAACCTGTATCGCTATGACAGAGAGAAGGCAGAGATCGAGGCGATCGTATGAGCGCCTGTTATGGAAAATTTTTAAAATTGATTTTTTTTAATTAAATTGTAT